>CAJAHZ010000238.1 GCA_903939665.1 uncultured Pseudomonadota bacterium
AGACACGGATGCCCATGTCGTTGAAGGTGCTGATGATGCTTTCGATCTGCTCGGCGTCGACGACGTCGTCCGGCAGGTGGTCGTTGATTTCGGCGTAGGTCAGGAAACCGCGTTCCTTGCCCAGCTTGATCAATACTTTGAGCCGCGTCTTGCGCGTTTCGTCGTCGACCGGCGAAACTGTGCCGCCTGCTGCTGCCAGTAAGTCGGCCGTAGCTTTGGCTTTGGCCAATTTGGACTTGCTCTCTTTAACGGCAGTAACTGCCTTTTCCCTTGCCATGACCATTTCCCGGTGAGCGTTAGACTGGAAAAACCCGAAATTATATCACAACTTAGCTCGCTTTCCCGCGGGTGCCAAGCACCTGCAGGTACTGCTGCTTTTCTTCACTCGATAGCCCGGCCACGCCGAGCTTCTGAATTTTTTCCTGGAGGATGGCGAAGGCCCGTTTGTGGTCGCTCTCTGCGAGACGCTCGATGGCGCCGTCAAACTCGGCGTCAATATCCTCGTCAGCAAAAGGTTGTTGCATCAGGTCTGCTGCGGCTTCGCGGAAAATCGCCTCGTCTTCGTTGCCGCGCAGGCGTTCGAGCAACGTGGCGTAGGCGGGCGGCGGATCGCCTGCAGCCAGAATTGTCGCGCATAGATGTCGGACAGCGCGCGCTTCTGCCGTGTTCTTTGGCAGGGATTCAAGCGGCAAACGCTGCGCCAGCTCCGGCTTTTGCAGTACCAGACGCAGCAGGGGGCGTAGTAGCGACGGTGCCTGCCGGGGCGCGCGGGCGGGGGCCGGTCGTGCGATTGGCCGCAGATCGCAAAGGCGCTCGACTTCCGCCTGCGAAAAACCGCTGGCTTCGGCCAGGCGTTTTACCAGTTGCAGGCGTAGCAGGGGCGTCTGCAGACGGCCAAGCAGTGGCTTCGCCTCGGCCACCAGTTTGGCTTTGCCCTCCGCGCTGGTCAGGTCGCAATGCGTGGCCAGTTCGCGCAGCAGGAAGTCGGAGAGCGGTGTTGCCTGAGTGATCATTCGTTCGAAAGCTTCGGTTCCCTGGCTGCGCACGAAGCTGTCCGGATCTTCTCCATCGGGCAAGAATACGAAACCGATGCTCTTTTGTTCGGGTAGCGCCTCAAGGCTGTTTTCCAAAGCGCGCCACGCCGCCTTGCGCCCGGCGTTGTCGCCGTCGAAGCAGTAGACGATGCGGTCGACCTGCCGCAGAAGTTTTTGAACATGCGTTGCCGTCGTCGCCGTGCCAAGCGTGGCCACCGCATTGCCAACGCCGTGCTGGGCCAGTGCCACTACGTCCATATAACCTTCGACAACGATCGCCGTATCCTTTTCGCGCAGTGCCGCGCGCGCTTGGGGCAGGCCAAAAACCTCACGCCCTTTTTCAAAAAGAGGCGTCTCGGGGGAGTTCAGGTATTTCGGCTCGCCTTCACCCATCACCCGTCCGCCAAAGGCGATCACTTCGCCCTTCTGGTTCATGATCGGGAACATCACCCGGTCGCGGAAGCGGTCGTAAAGCCGGCCTTGCTCGTTTTTAATGACCAGCCCGGCAACCTGAAGTTCTGCGATGGTGTAGTCATTGAAAGCGGCGCCCAGATTTTGCCAGCCATCCGGCGCGTAGCCGATGCCGAATTTCTGGGCGATTTCGCCGCTGACGCCGCGCCCCTTAAGGTAGGCGATGGCTTTTTCGGAATTTTTTAGTTGCTCGTAGTAGTACTTTGCGGCGCGCGCCATCACTTCAGTCAGTGCGGTGACCTTCGGGCCGTCATGCGCTCGCCGGCCTTCATCTTCCGGTACTTGCAGGCCGACGCGACCCGAGAGTTCCTTGATGGCGTCGATAAAGCCAAGTCCCGAGTATTCCATGAGAAAACTGATCGCCGATCCGTGCGCCCCGCAGCCAAAGCAGTGATAGAACTGCTTGGTCGGACTGACGGTGAACGATGGCGATTTTTCGCTGTGAAAAGGGCAGCAGGCGGCAAAGTTGGCACCCGCCTTTTTGAGCGGCACGTAGCCGTCGATCAGGTCGACCACGTCGACGCGATGTAGCAGTTCCTGAATGTAGGATTCGGGGATCACTTGGGCGGCGGCGTGCCGGCTCAGCCGCCAGCCAGCCGGGCTTTGACCAGCTTTGAAACTTCAGTCATGTCGGCGCGACCGGCAAGCTTGGGTTTCAGTAGGCCCATGACCTTGCCCATGTCGCCGGGGCCTGCAGCGCTTGTCGCGGCGATGGCGGCGGCGACTTCTGCCGCAATTTCGTCGGCCGACAGTCCGACCGGCATATAGGTGGTGAGCAATTCCGCTTCGTATTTTTCGGCATCGGCGAGATCGTTGCGACCGGCAGCCTCGTATTGCGTAATCGAGTCGCGGCGCTGCTTGAGCATCTTGTCGATTACCGCGACGATGGCGGCGTCGTCAAGAACAATGCGTTCGTCGACTTCCTTTTGTTTGATTGCGGCAAGCAGAAGGCGGATGGCGTCGCGCTTGCGCGTTTCGCCGGCGCGCATGGCGGCCTTTATCTCTTCGTTGATGCGCTCTCTCAGGGTCATCGCGAGGCTCCTCAGTGAATTCTGGCGGGTCAAGCACCCGAAGGTGCTAGCTGCAAACCAATAAACGCCAAAAGCCGCCCATCTTCAGACAGGCGGCTGGTCGGCAATCTGCGGTCCGGTTTTAGAACAGTTTCGGCGGCAGAGTCTGGCTGCGCATGCGCTTGTGATGGCGCTTGACGGCGGCGGCCAGCTTGCGCTTGCGTTCGGCGGTTGGCTTCTCGTAGAACTCACGGGCGCGCAGTTCGGTCAGCAGACCGGTTTTTTCGACGGTGCGCTTGAAACGGCGAATCGCAACTTCGAACGGCTCATTTTCCTTCAGGCGAATGGCGGGCATTAACTCTATCCTAATTTCAAAAAACGTCAGATTGCAGCAGAGCCGAGCATTATAAACAAAGCTGGGCGAAAATTCCAAGTCTTTGTTCTTTGTTTGTGCTTTGTTTCATCCGGCGCTCAAAACGCCTGGGGTAAAATGCCGCCCATGCTGGTTCTCGGAATTGAATCCTCCTGCGACGAAACGGGTGTCGCACTCTACAGCACCGCCGCCGGCGGTGCGCTGCTGGCGCACGCGCTGCATACGCAGGTGGTGATGCATCAGGCGTATGGCGGCGTGGTTCCCGAACTGGCTTCACGTGATCACATCCGACGTGCGGTGCCGTTGCTGCGCAAGGTGTTGGCTGACAGCGGGTGCTCTTTGCGAGAAATTGACGCCGTTGCTTACACGCAAGGGCCGGGTTTGGCCGGTGCCTTGCTGGTCGGCGCGGCCTTTGCCGAAGCGCTGGCGACCTCGCTGGGCGTGCCGACCGTTCCCGTGCATCACCTTGAAGGCCATCTGCTGTCGCCGCTGCTTTCGAGTCGGCCGCCTTGTTTTCCCTTTATTGCGCTGCTCGTTTCGGGTGGGCATTCCCAACTCATGCATGTGACCGGTGTCGGTCATTACGAATTGCTTGGCGAAACACTGGACGATGCCGCTGGTGAAGCGTTTGATAAAACGGCCAAGCTGCTCGGCCTGGCTTATCCCGGGGGGCCGGCACTGGCCGCGCTGGCTGAGCATGGCCGACCAGATCGGGTGAAGCTGCCGCGTCCGATGCTGCATTCGGGCGATCTTGATTTCAGCTTCAGCGGTCTGAAGACCGCGGTGCTGACCAGAGTGCGCGAATCGATCGCTAGCGGCGGACCACTGGACGAACAGCAACGTGCCGACATTGCCCGCGGATTTCAGGATGCGATTGTCGAGGTGCTGGTCAAGAAGTCGCTGCGCGCCGTCAAGGACAGCGGCTTGAAGCAGCTGGTCGTCGCTGGGGGCGTCGGCGCCAACCGCGAGTTGCGGCGGCAACTGGATGCGCGTGCAGCGAAATCGAAGATCGCTGTGTTTTACCCCGAGCTTGAATTTTGCACCGATAACGGCGCGATGATTGCGCTGGCCGGCGCCTTGCGCTTGCAGTGCGGCGCTGCCACCAAGCCAGCCGGTGCTTTTGCCGTACGGCCGCGCTGGCCCTTGGCCGACCTTCTCGCCTGATCAGGCCTTTTTCTTTGCGCCGATTTTCGGCTCCTTGCCCGCCATCAGGCGCTGCAGGTTTGGCCAGTGTTTGCCGACCAGCACCATGGCGATGATGCCCACGACGATGACCAGCCCATCGGTACCCCAGGACAGGGCAGCGTAGATCGGCGCTGCGGTCGCGGCAATCAGCGCGGCGAGCGACGAATAGCGCAGCGTAAAGGCGATGAACAGCCAGATGCCTGCCGTTACGAGACCGAGCAGCGGGTCGAGCGCGAGCAGTACGCCGGCCGCCGTGGCAACCCCTTTGCCACCTTTGAACTTGAGGAAGATCGGGTAGATGTGGCCAAAAAAGACGCCCAGTGCGACGAAGCCGACGAGCGCCGTGCCCGGCCCGGATACGTATTCGATGCCGTACTTTTTTGCCAGATAGACCGCCAGCCAGCCCTTGCTTGCATCGCCAAGCAAGGTGACGATCGCCGCAGCCTTGTTGCCGCTGCGCAATACATTGGTCGCGCCGGGGTTTTTTGAGCCATAGCTGCGCGGGTCGGCCAGGCCAAAAAGACGGCTGGAGATGATGGCAAACGGGATGGAGCCGAGGAGGTAGGCGGCAGCCACCGCGAGCAGGATGATTAGGGCAGGGGGCATGGTGTTTCCGGGTGGTCTGCGATGCTCTGGGTTAGAATGCTCGGACTGTTTTTACGCCTCAGGCTTGCTAGCCTGCCCCGCAATTTTACACCGACTCATTAAAGAGCCTTTGCCTGCTGCATGGACATCATTTTCATCGACGATCTTCGCGTCACGACACTGATCGGCATCTACCCGCGCGAAAAAGCCATGCCGCAGACGGTTGAGATCTCGCTGCAGATCGGCTGCTCGACGGCCAGCGCCGGCGCCAGCGATGACATTCACGACACCATCGACTATGCGGTCGTGGTCGATCGTTTGCGCGCCGAACTGGGCGCGCGCCACTTCAACCTGCTCGAGAAACTCGCCGAACACGTCGCGCTGTTGCTGCTTGATGACTTTGGCGCGACCTGGGTGCGCGTATCGATTGCCAAGCTTGGCATGATGCGCGGCGTGCGCCGCGTCGGCGTAGTGATCGAGCGCTCGGCGTCAGCCTGATTCTTCTCAGCCCTTTAGTGCCGCTTCAACCACCGTCGGTGATAGTGCGCGCAGGATGTCGTGCGGATGCACGCCAACCAGAAAGCCGCGTCGACCGCCATTGATGTAGATCAGCGGCAAGTCGAGAATGCTTTTCTCGATGAAAATGGGCATCTGTTTTTTGGTGCCGAACGGGCTGGTGCCGCCGACGAGAAAGCCGGTGTGGCGATTGGCAACCTCAGGCTTGCAGGGTTCGATTTTTTTGCGGTCGCTCTGGCGCGCCAGTTCCTTGGTCGATACCTTGCAGTCACCGTGCATCAGCACGATCAGCGGCTTGCCGTTTTCATCTTCCATGACCAGCGTTTTTACCACCGCGTGTTCAGCGACATTCAGTTCGCGCGCCGAAATCTTTGTGCCGCCGTGCTCTTCATAGGCGTAGAGATGATTCGAATGGGCGATCCCGTGCTGGCGCAAGTAGGCCGTGGCGGGCGTTTCAGGGGCATTTTCGGATTTCATGATGATTCTTTCGAGAGCAGGATTCAATGCAGGCTGCGCAGCAGCGCACGCAGCCGCGCTGGTTTGACTGGTTTGGCAAGATGGTAGGGGCCGAGTTCAGAAATCTGGCAATCGGACGGGTGGATCGCGATCCCCGGATAGTCGCGCAGAAGGCTTAGCAGCTTGTCGCAGATCATGCAGCGGTCGTCGGCAAAAACGACCGCGATACAGCCCCCATTGGCCAGCAACTGCTCGGCAACATCCGGGTCGTCAATGATATTTGCGTGGTAACCCCACTCCTGTACTTGCTTCGACAAGCCTTGCATTCCTTCACCATTCTCACCGATCAATAGCAGGCGGGGCATTGCGTTCCTGGCGGGCTGTGGTTCCTCGAGCTGGGGGCTGGCGGCAGGCAGCAACAGGGAAAAAACAGAGCCGGCCCCCGGTTGCGAGCGCAGCGTCATCGGGATGCCCAGCAGGCGGGCAATCCGGCTCGCGATCGACAGACCCAGTCCGAGGCCGGCGTGCGCTTCGCGCGCCCTATTGCCGAGCTGAAAAAATTCCTCGTAGATCGCCCGCTGGTCGGCCTTGGCGATGCCGGCGCCATTGTCGCGGACTTCGATCCGCGTTGCGCCCGACGCGCCCCGTCGTGCGCAAACCACCACCGTGCCCAGCGGGCTGAACTTGATGGCATTGTCGATCAGATTGCCGAGCAGACTCATCAGGAGAATCGGATCACTATGAATGCTGGCATCGCGCGGCAGAAAGACGAGACGTACGTTTTTGGCCTCGGCCATCGGCTGGTAAATCGACGCAAGCCGGCGGAAAACGGTGCTGGTTGTCATGTTCGCCCACTGCGCTTCGATGTCCGCCATGTCGAGGCGCGACAGGGCGATCATGTCTTCCAGTCGCTGGCCCATGACGTTGGCGGCTTGTTCGACGCGTTGCAACAGGGCTTGTTGCCGGGGATCGCCGGTGTTGCGCTGGAGCTCGCCGACGAACAGGCGCAGCGCCTGCATCGGCTGCCGCAGGTCATGGCTGGCCGCTGAGAGAAAACGAGATTTGGCTTGCGCCACATGTTCCGAATTCTGTTGCTGCTGATCCAGTTCCTTTGTTGTTTCGCGGACTTGGGATTCCAGCGCCGCATGATGTTCGCGGAGCTCGGCGGCATAGCGGCTGATTTCTCCGAACTGGCGCCGGATGAGCCAGCCGGCGATGCCCAGCGCGAGCAAGGCAGCTCCGCCAAGCAGCAGGCTGCGCTGAAGATGGTTGCGCCATTGCGCCAGCAGCACCGATTTCGGCGCGCTGTTGATGATGCGAAGATCCGGGTGCCCGGGCACGGGTTCGGCAGAAAGTATGAAATCGGCATGGTCGGCCGGGCCCGTGTGAGCGGCGGGAATTTTGCCGGCAAATGCACCTCCGGCAAGAACCGCTCGGTAATCTTCGCCGATATGTTTCAGCTGCGTGCGCTCGGCTGCGGGTCTGCACAGTCCGACGACCTTGCCTTCAGCGTTAATCAGGGCAGATTCGAAGCCTTCAAAGGGGCGTGTCGACCAGCAGAATTCCTCAAAATAGCTGGGTTCGGTGGCGACCAGCAGCGCGCCGGCGAAGCGTTTGTCGGAGAGTTCAAGGCGATGTCCCACGGCGTAAGCGGGCTGGTTGTTGGTGCGCCCGATATACGGGCCGTAGTGCGCCCGGTCTGCGCCTTCGCGCATCTGCACGAAATAGGGGCGATCCTTGACGTTGATCGGTGGCGGGGATGCTGCAAAGCTGGTGAAGCGCGGATCGCCGTCTGCGTCG
>CAJAHZ010000239.1 GCA_903939665.1 uncultured Pseudomonadota bacterium
CGGCCTCGGCCATCGCGATGCACATGCGCGTCGTCGTGATGCCGTTCGCCATCTCACCGGCCACATACGGAAAGCGCACGCCGTGCACCTCGCAGAACGAGCGGTCGCCGAGCCATTCCGGATAGATCGCCGGCAGGGTCGCGAGCAGGGGCGAATCGCCATGCGCCGCGCTCGTCGTCACCGCGCCGCCCGTCGCCAGGCCAATACGCGCCCGCACCGCATCACGGACTACATGCACCGGCTCGCGGATCTGAGCCAGCAACAGCGCCAGTTCGGAAGGATCAAAAACAGGCCGGCTGGAGCCAGGCCGCCAATGCCCCACGGGGGATAACTCAGAGTGCGTCACGATTCACCTACGGGGTATAAACGACATGGCACGAAGCAGCGACAGACGCGAAAAACAGGGGCTTCTGCAGGCAGGGAGCGCGCAGTATAGCAAATAAAATACAGTTGTCTATACACCTGCGCATCAACTTGTCGGTTATGATCAGCCACTCTTTTTTGAGAAGATCAATGAGCGATACCCCATCCTCTGTTCAATTGGGTTTGCCGGGGCGCAAGCCGGTCATTTCCCGCGAGGACATCATCGCCGCAGCGCTGAAACTGCTGGGCCCGACGCGCAGCGTGTCGACGCTCAGCCTGCGCGAAGTGGCGCGCGAGGCCGGCATCGCACCCAACAGTTTTTATCGCCACTTTCGCGATCTCGACGAACTAGCTGTGGCGCTGATCGACCTCGCCGGCGAATCGCTGCGGCAGATCATCGGTGAGGCGCGCCAGCGTGCGACTTCCAAGCACAGCGTGGTTCAGGGATGCGCCGATGCGTTCATGGATCAACTGCGCGCTGACGACCGCTTGCTGCACATCCTGCTGCGTGAAGGTACGGTCGGATCAGCCGCGTTCAAACACGCGGCGGAACGTCAGTTGAGTTTTTTCGAAGACGAACTGCGACTGGATTTGATACGTTTGGCCAAGATGAAGAACTCGGGCTTGCACGAACCAGCGCTGACCGCCAAGGCGATTACACGACTTGTTTTTGCAATGGGTGCTACGGCGCTGAACCTGCCGGAAGATAAACACGCTGAATTGACCGAGCAGATTGTCGTGATGGTCCGCATGATCATCGCCGGAACACAGGCATTGGCAGCGAGCAAAACAAAAAATCCTGCTTGATCTCAGTTGGCTCGCGGCGTAAAAAAACGGCCCCCACACTTTACAACGCGATTTGCGCTGGAAAATGTGGGGGCCGCTTTTAGCCCGGGGGCTTGATCAGGCTTCGCGCAGCGCGCGCTTGCGTTCGTGTTCGTTGAGGAAGCGCTTGCGGATGCGGATGTTCTTCGGCGTGATTTCAACGAGTTCGTCCTCGTCGATGAATTCAACAGCCGACTCCAGCGACAGCGCAACGGCCGGCACCAGACGCACGGCTTCATCGGTCCCCGACGAGCGCACGTTGGTCAGCTGCTTGCCCTTGATCGGATTGACGATCAGGTCGTTTTCGCGGCTGTGGATACCGATCACCATGCCTTCGTACAGCTTGTCGCCCGGCACCGAGAACATCTTGCCGCGTTCCTGCAGC
>CAJAHZ010000240.1 GCA_903939665.1 uncultured Pseudomonadota bacterium
CATCGAGATAGCGGATGGCTTCGCGCTGCGGAGGATTGAGGAGGGTGGACATCGGTGGAGCAACGCTCGGGGAAAACTGCGAAAGGGGCGCGAGTTTATCACGCGCCCGAAGGCAGCAGCTTCTACCCGTAGCGCATCACGAAGCTCACTTGAGGAGTGCGCCAAAAACCGTCTGCAGAAGCTTGGAGCCTGTGCCGATCGGGTCCTTGCGGATCGCCTTTTCCTGTTCGGCAATCATCAGGAAAAGGCCGTCAAGCGTCTTTTGCGTGACGTAGGTATCGAGATCGGCATCTTTGTCGTCGATCAGACCCAGGCTGGCGGCCTTGCCGGCGTATTGATTGTATTTGTCGGCCAATTGCACCTTGGCCGTCGCCTGCTTGACGATGGGCAGGAATTTCTCGCCGATCGGTGCCGAGGTGGTGCGCTTGAAATACTGGGTCGCCGCGTCGTCACCACCGGTAAGAATCGCCTTGGCGTCGTCAAAACTCATGTTCTTTACCGCATTGATCAGAATCGGCTTGGCCTCGACCACCGCCGATTCAGCGGCGCGGTTCATCGTTTCGATCAGCTTGTCGGCCTGTTTCTTCATACCCAGCTTGCGCATCATTTTTTCGGCGCCACGCAGCGACTCCGGCAGGGGAATCTTGACCCGCGCATCGCCCATGAAACCATTCGGCTTGCCCAACTGGCTGACGGCCATTTCAGCGCCGCGCGACAACGCCTCCTTCAGGCCGGATGAGGTGTCCTTGCTCGACAGATCATCAACGCCAAGCGCCGCGGCCTGCGCACTGAGAACCAGAGCGAATACAATGGCGGCAACTCTGGAAAGTCCTGAAATATGACACATGACAAAATTCCTCAATGGTTGGTTTCTGGAATGAACCGGAGACCCAAGCTTATCCTGCACCCTGCCTCGCCGGCAACCGGCGCGTTATGCACGCGTTTGCGCAGCGCTGCTGCGGCATGAAAAAACCCCGACTGCCCCAATGGCTGAAGCGCGCGCTGATATTCAGCGCCGCGCATCGCTACTACCCGCTGGTCGTGACGCTGATCTGTTTTATATCCACCGTCACCTTCAGTTTCCCCTTTGCCGCCGTGCTGGTCCCGGCGATCCTGCTCGCGCCCAGGCGCTGGATCAGCATCGGGCTGCTCTGCGGCATTGCCAGCGGGTGCGCCGCCGCCGTGCTGGTCGAAATATTCCGCTACGTCGGCTCGGAATTTGTCCTCGGGCGCTACCCGGAACTGATTCAACTGGAAGGCTGGCAGTGGGCCAGCGAATGGCTGCAACGCTACGGGCTGATCGTCATGCTGATGATCGCCGCGTCACCCATGCCGCAAACGCCCGCCCTGTTCTTTTGCGCGCTGGCCAATCTGCCGACACTCGGCATCCTGATCGCCGTCGGCATCGGCAAGGCAGCCAAGTACCTGTTTTTGGGCTGGGCAACGGCCCGTTATCCGGGCCGTTTTGTCCGCTATACCTGAAGGGCTCGATCAGCTCTTCACGCCCGCGCTGTGCGCCTGCTGGTCCGCCCAGTAAGAGCTGCGCACCATCGGGCCACATGCGGCGCCGGTAAAGCCCATGGCCTTGGCTTCGCGTTCGTACATGGCAAAAATATCGGGGTGAACGTAGCGTGAAACCGGCAGATGATGGCCGGATGGCGCGAGATACTGCCCGATGGTGAGCATTTCAACGCCATTGGCGCGCAGGTCACGCAAGACTTCAAGTATTTCTTCGTCGGTTTCGCCGAGCCCGACCATCAGGCCGGACTTGGTCGGAACCTGCGGATAGCGCGCCTTGAAACCCTTCATGAAGGCCAGCGAATGGGCATAATCGGCGCCGGGTCGCGCCTGTTTGTAAAGACGCGGCACGGTTTCCATGTTGTGGTTGAGAACGTCCGGCAGAGACTTGCCGAGCACGTCGATGGCAATCTCCATGCGGCCGCGGAAATCCGGAACCAGCGTTTCGACGGTGGTGCCTGGCGATTTGTCGCGCACAGCGGCAACGACGTCGGCAAAGTGCTGCGCACCGCCATCGCGCAGATCGTCGCGGTCGACGCTGGTAATCACGACGTAGCGCAGCTTGAGGTTGGCAACGCTTTCGGCCAGCTTGGCCGGCTCATCGACATCGGGCGGCAACGGCTTGCCGTGACCGACATCGCAGAACGGGCAGCGGCGCGTACAGATGTCGCCGAGAATCATGAAGGTCGCCGTACCACGACCGAAGCACTCGCCGATGTTCGGGCAGGCAGC
>CAJAHZ010000241.1 GCA_903939665.1 uncultured Pseudomonadota bacterium
CATGAAACCGACAAGATCGGCAACCTGTTTGTCATACTCGGCGGTTGTCATCTTGCCTGGCACCGCGAGTTCCAGCTTGTGCGACTCATGGTTCAGCGTTTGCTGACCTTGAAGTTCCCACAGGATGTGCGGCATACCCACGTTTTCAAACACCGTGTTGTTCCAGCCAGTCGGACGCTTGTCATCGCGGTAGAAGGAGCGCAAGTAGGTGTACAGCCAGTCGGCACCCGTGCCGTCTTCCGACGAACGCGAACGCGCAATCAGCGAGAGGTCAGGCGGCGTTGCACCGAACCACTGCTTCTGCTCAGCCGGACGCGCAGCAACGCGCATCGGCTCACCGATTTTGTCGGCCGTGAACATCAGGCTTTCCTTGACCTGCTGCTCGGTCAGACCAAGTTCAGTCAAGCGGTTGTAGCGAACGTAGCTTGCACCATGGCAGTTCAGGCAGTAGTTCACAAAGGTCTTGGCACCGCTTTGCAGCGCCGCCTTGTCGCCCTGAACATCGGGCGCTTTGTCCAGATGCAGCGCTGCGCCGGTAGCGAAGGCCGTGATCGGGGCAAACAGGAGCGCCAGCAGGAATTTCTTCATGTTGTTCGCTTTCATTTGGACGTCACCCTTTCCGGTTCGGGTTTGTACTTGTCAATCTTCGACCACCACGGCATGGTCAGGAAAAAGAGGAAGTAATACGCAGTCAGGATCTGGGTAACCGGCGCACCAGGAATCACGCCAAAGAAAGCGTAGGACGGCGGCTTGGTACCGAGGAATCCCAGAACGAAGAAGGAGATCACCCAGAGGGTAAGCAACGTCTTGTAGATCGGGCCACGATAGCGGATCGATTTAACCGGACTGCGATCAAGCCACGGCAGGAAGGCAAAAACAACGACACCGGCGCCCATCGCAACCACACCCCAGAACTTCGCATCGATACCGAAAATCGGCCACACCATGGCGCGCAACAGCGAGTAATACGGCGTGAAGTACCAGACCGGCGCAATGTGTGGCGGGGTCTTCAGCGGATCGGCCGGAATGAAGTTGTTGTACTCGAGGAAGTAACCGCCGCCTTCGGGAGCGAAGAACAGGATGATCGAGAACACCATCAGGAAGACGACCACACCGACAATATCCTTCACCGAGTAGTAAGGGTGGAAAGGAATGCCGTCGAGCGGAATACCGTTGGCATCTTTATGCTTCTTGATCTCGACGCCGTCCGGATTATTCGAACCGACTTCGTGCAGCGCCAGAATGTGGGCAGCAACGAGGCCAAGCAGAACGAGCGGCACGGCGATGACGTGGAAGGAGAAGAAGCGGTTCAGCGTTGCGTCGCCAACCACGAAGTCGCCGCGAATCCACAGTGAAAGCGGGTCGCCGATCAGCGGGATGGCCGAGAACAGGTTAACGATCACCTGCGCGCCCCAGAAGGACATCTGCCCCCAGGGCAACAGATAGCCCATGAAAGCTTCGGCCATCAGGCACAGGAAGATCAGAACGCCGAACACCCAGATCAGCTCACGCGGCTGACGGTACGAGCCGTAGAGCATGCCGCGGAACATGTGCAGATAGACGACGACAAAAAATGCCGAAGCGCCCGTCGAGTGCATGTAGCGGATCAACCAGCCCCACGACACGTCACGCATGATGTATTCGACGCTGGCAAAAGCGACCGGAATACCGCTCGCATTGACCGAAGCGTCCGGCTTGTAATGCATGGTCAGAAAGATGCCGGTAGCGATCTGGATAACCAGCACCAGCATGGCCAGCGAGCCGAAGAAATACCAGAAGTTGAAGTTCTTCGGTGCGTAGTACTCGGACAGATGGCCGCGCCACATGGAAGTCGCCGGAAAACGGGCGTCAAACCATTCCAGGGCATTACCCTGAATGGAACCGTCGGACTTGTATTTCTCGTAATGGGTATCGGATGCCATCGCTTACGCCCCCTTCTTGTCTTCGCCGATGAGAATGCGCGTATCGGTCAGATACGTATGCGGCGGCACTTCAAGGTTATCCGGTGCTGGCATGCTCTTGAAGACGCGGCCGGCGAAATCAAACTTGGAACCGTGGCAGGGGCACAGGAAACCGCCCAGCCACTCGGCTCCCATACCTTCTTCGGCACCCTTCTTGAACTTGGAGGAAGGCGAGCAGCCAAGGTGCGTACAGATACCGACGGCGACCAGAACTTCGGGCTTGATCGAACGCGTCTCGTTCTTGCAATAATCAGGCTGCATGGTTTTGCTCGACTTCGGATCAGCCACCGTGTCGGCGAGCTTCGTCAAGGTTTCAAGCATTTCTTTGCTGCGATTGATGATCCACACCGGCTTGCCGCGCCACTCGACGGTCATCATCTGACCCGGCTCGAGGTTACCGATATCGACTTCGACCGGTGCACCGGCGGCCTTGGCTCGCTCGGAAGGCAGCATACTGGAAAGGAAGGGTACGAGCGCTGCCACCGCCCCTGCCCCGCCGACCGCTGCGGTAGCGACAACCAGCCGCCGCCTGCCACAGTCTACTTTGCACTCTTTGCTCATAGCGCTGATCCCTAGGACGAAATAATAGATGGTAGGAACAAAACCAAGAGATTATACGCTGATCTCGCCCTGATTTGAAGGGGCGCGGAGGCAAAACGCCTATTCGGAGAGCGACCGGCGTTCGCGCACAGCCTGCGCCAGCGTTCCGGAATCGACGTATTCAAGCTCACCGCCAACCGGGACGCCGCGTGCGATGCGGGAAACCCGGATCGCATGGTTTTTCAACATTTCGGACAGGTAATGCGCGGTCACTTCACCTTCATTGGTGAAATTGGTCGCCAGAATCACTTCCTGCACAAGCCCATCGCAGGCGCGCGCCAGCAGCTGGTCGAGCCCCAGTTCGCGCGGCCCAATCCCGTCGAGCGGCGAAACACGCCCCATCAGGACGTAATAAAGCCCGGAATAGGCGTGCGTCTGCTCCATCATGTTCATATCGACCGGCGTCTCGACAACACATAGCAAGCTGGCGTCGCGCTTACTGGAAAGACATCGATCGCAGATCTCGGCCTCGGTGAACGTATTGCAGCGCTGACAGTGACGAAGCGCCCCTAACGCCAACGACAGCGAGTCGGCCAGGCGCTGAGCGCCCGACCGGTCACGCTGCATGAGATAGTAAGCCATGCGCTGCGCCGATTTTGGGCCAATCCCCGGCAGACAGCGCAATGCCTCGATCAGAGACTCGAGGCTCGACGGCGTGGACATCAGAACGGCATCTTGAATCCGGGCGGCAGATTCAGGCCAGAGGTAAAGCCAGCCATCTTCTCCTGGCTCACTTCCTCACAGCGCCGCACCGCGGCGTTGAAAGCAGCGGCGATCAGGTCTTCGAGCATTTCCTTGTCATCCATCACCGAAGGATCGATCGAGACACGGCGCACGTCATGGCTGCAGGTCATCGTCACCTTGACCATGCCGGCACCTGACTGGCCTTCAACTTCGACCTGCGCGAGCTGCTCCTGCGCTTTTTTCATGTTTTCCTGCATCTGCTGAGCCTGTTTCATCAGGCCGGCGATTCCGCCTTTCATCATATTGCTTGCCTCTACTGGGATTAAACGGGTTTGATGGAAGATTCGATCAGGGTCGCATCGAACATCTCGATGACTTCGCGTACGAAACCATCCTGCTCGATCGCGGCCACTGCACGATCCTGAAGTTCACGCCGGTCGCGCTGCGCCGTCGCCGCCGGTGTAGCACTTTCAACTTCGGCGAGTTCAATGCGTAGCTGCAAAGGTCGTCCAAAATACTCGGATAGCGACTGTTGCAGCTTGTCCTGCGCGGGCTTCATCTGCAGATGACGATGCGTCGGCGAGAGGCGAAGGGCAAGCTGCACGCCGTCGATGCCGCGCAACTCGCAGTGTTGTGCGAGCTCACGCGCCATACCGCCGAGTTTGAGCGCGGCGAGAATACTGTGCCAGTCGACATCGCCGATAGCCGGCAGCGGTTCAGGCTGAAGCGCATTCGGCATAACGGCTGGGCTCGCCACTGCCTGCTGATCATTTTTTGCAACGGAGGCAGGATCAACAACCCGATAGCTGGCAACCGGCGCTTTGACGAGCGGCGCGCTTTGCCGTTCGCTCGCTCCGCCATTCGAGCGGCTCGCCGCCGTGCGCTGGCTGGCGCCATCCGTTGCCTGCGCTGGCCGGAAGGCATGCAAACGTAATAGCGTCATGATGAAGCCGGATAACTCATCGGGCGCAAGCGCCAGTTCCTTGCGACCGTGAACCGCAATCTGATAGGCCAACTGAACAAACTCGGGATCAAGACGACCCGCCAAATCGAGCAAACGACCACGCTCGGGCAGGTCATCGGCCACTGCCTGCGGCGCCAGTTGTGCAACTTGCAGGCGCGTCAGCAGACTGGCCAACTCCTGCAAGGCGGCGTCAAAAGAAAGACTGCGCGTTGCCATATCCTCGGCGATACGTAGCATGCCGGAAGCATCTCCCGCAAGGAGTGCATCGAGAATTGAAAACAGGTAATCAAGATCAACTGTGCCGAGCATATCGCGCACCTGCACTTCCTCGACCTTGCCTGAACCGTGGGCAATCGCCTGATCGAGCAGCGAAAGCGCATCGCGCATGCTGCCTGCGGCCGAGCGCGAAAGCAGATTCAGCGCGCCGGGTTCAGCGCTGATGCCTTCGGCTTCAAGAATATGCTTTAGATGACCGGAGATCGAGGTCGGTGTCATCTGCTTCAGATTGAACTGCAGGCAACGCGACAGCACGGTGACCGGAATCTTCTGCGGATCGGTCGTTGCCAGAATGAATTTGACGTGCTCGGGCGGCTCTTCGAGCGTCTTCAACATGGCGTTGAATGCAGAATTCGAGAGCATATGCACTTCGTCGATCACATAGACCTTGAAGCGCCCGCGCGTTGGTGCATAGACGGCATTCTCAAGCAGCTGACGCATTTCGTCGACCTTCGTATTGGTCGCCGCATCGACTTCGAGCAGATCAATGAATCGCCCCGAATCGATTTCCGTACACGCCGAACAGGCACCGCATGGCGTCGCCGTAAGGCCAGTTTCGCAATTGAGCGACTTCGCAAGAATGCGTGCCAACGTCGTCTTGCCAACACCGCGCGTTCCCGTAAACAGATAGGCATGATGCAAGCGCTGCTCGGTGAGCGCGTGCGTCAGCGCCCGTACGACGTGCTCTTGCCCAACCAGGCTGGAAAACGTTTTCGGGCGCCATTTACGCGCCAGTACTTGATAAGTCATGCGCGAAATTCTAGCAGATGGAGAGACGGACTTCCTTGGAGTTTTCCGGTTTTCTGTGCGCGCAATTCGGTGAATGGCGCGACAGCAATGCGGTTCCGGAAATGAAAGTGGCGAGCCTTACCCCCGGCACTTGCAGTAAACAGCTGTGGCTGCTTCCTTCCGGACCTGACCAGGTTCACCATCCTGCAATGCGGGGAGACCCGCCGATGGAAATACTATCACATCACCCGCCACCGCGCTGAAAATAACGGTGGAACCGCTGAAGAAACTGCGCTTCGTCTTGCTTATCGCATCCGTCAAAAGAGATATCTACGGCTAGAGAGGGCATTTCCAGCAGCCCCAGACGCCGAGTTGGCAGCGGGCGACAGGAAATCTCGATCAAACGCCCATTTTGCCTCAGGTACCAGACATCGCACAAAACTTCAACGATCCAGCCATCCAGCAATGGCTGCAGTTGGCGTTCAAACTCACGGCGCGTCAGCGCCATATCAAAGCTTGGCACGCACCTCAGCCACCGGCAATCGGCGGCCAGATGGCAAGCGCATCTCCCTCACGGAGGCGACGGTCGGCACGCTGCTCCGGCGGAATAAACTCGCCATTGACGAGCACCAGATGCACCATTCGTGGCGGCAACGCCCACTCCTCAATTACCGCCCCAACCGTGCAATCGTCGGCAACTTCCAGCAATAAGCTGTTCGTTCGACGAGCCGTGTCGGGGAGGTAATCGGAGAGAGAAGCAAACAGCTTCAGTGTGATTTGCATCAGGAAACGCGCGCCAGCCCTTTCGCCAGATAAGCTTCCTTGATCGCCAGCGGATTGGCCACCAGACGCTCCTTCCACTCACCCAGACGAACCCGGCCCTGAATCAGACCGCGCAACACACCCATGTGCTCGGTGTGTCCGATGGTGTTGGCGCCGACGAGTTGATCCCCTTCAAATGCAAGACGCAGATAGCCAAAATTCTTCTCGTCAAGCAACTGAGCAAAATCCCCGCCGGGTACACCTTGCCATTGGCCAAAAGAGGTCGAAATCAAGCCGAGCGTATCCAGCACGTTGAAAACAAAGGTTCCCTGCGAAACCGCTGTTTTTCCGGCCATATTCAGCGCCGCAATGCGCGCCTGCTCGACCGCATCGGGCTGGATGGCGTTCAGTGTTCGACGACCGGTGCCAAATTCGACGGCTTCGGTGACGTCACCTGCAGCATAAACGTCCGGAACGTTGGTCTGCATCCGTTCGTCGACGAGAATCCCGGCATCCATCTCGATGCCGCTGCCCGAAAGCATGGCAAGGTTGGGCTTCACCCCGGTTGCGCAGATCACCACATCAACCTCGAACTTCTCACCGTCGTCAAGGGTGACCGTCAGGACATCGCCATTGGCAACGATCGACATAACCCGTCGTCCGGTGCGTACGGCAACGCCCTTCTTGTCGCACCAGCGCTGAATCATGCCGCCGGCAACCTCGTCCATCATGCGCGGCACCATGCGATCGCCCATCTCGACCATAGTCAGCTTCGGACCACGCAATGCCAAGGCTTCCATGATGATGCACCCGATAAAACCGGCGCCCATCTGCAATACCCGGCTGCCTGCTTTTACAGCGGCCGCAATGGCACGCGCATCTTCAAGGGTCCAGCAGGACAAAACACCTGGCAAATCCATTCCTGGAATAGGTGGACGCACCGGATGCGATCCGGTGGCGATCAACAGACGATCGTAAGACAAGACACTTCCGTTGTTGAGCCGAACGGAACGCGCCTTGACATCGACAGCCTCGACACGCGCCTGCACCATACGAATATTCAGCCGATCAAAATGATCGGCATCCTTGCGCAGATAGGTGCCGGCTTCGCCAACTTTTCCAACCAGAAGATAAGGAATCGCCATCCTCGAATAGGGCGGCTCTGCCTCGTCACCAATCAGCGTAATCTCCGCATCCGGATCGCTTCTACGCAAGGTCTCGGCGGCAACAACCCCTGCGGGGCCGTTGCCAATAATGACATGCTTCATCATGTTAGAGCCCGAGGCGAGTACGTGTTTCGGCCGTCGGGACGCCATCGACGCTCCAGCCACGCAATTCATAGTACTCAGGAAGCATCTTGCCGAGTTGGGCGACCATGCCAGCCTGCGGACCGGTCTTGCATGGCTCATTCAGCAAGCGTGGCGGCAAGGTGTCATCCTTGCAGGTAATCCCGGCAGCCAGATTGAAATCTCGCTCCATGTTCCAGATCCGCTCGCCCATCTGAAGCAGCGTTTCCATCGACCAATCACCCTCACAAGCGGCCTGAATCTGCGGCTGAATGTCGTTCAGGTTCCAGGCAAACGTCGTGAAGACGCAAAGTCCGCTCGAATCAACCACCGCGGTTGCATCCTGGAAAGCCTTGAGCATTGCGGGCTTGCCTTCAGTCGCCTGCGGATCCATCTTGATCGGGATACCCAGAACTTCGGGGGAAACCATGTAGCCCCGAAGGTGGCACGCACCCCGGTTCGAAGTGGCATAAGCCAGCCCCATGCCTTGCAGCGCGCGTCCGTCGTAAGCCGGGAACTCCTGGCCCTTGACAGTCATTGAAAGCTCTGGACGTCCGTACTTCTCGCAAAGCCGCTTCGATCCCTGACCGAGAAGCTTGCCGAAACCTTCACCACGGGCCGTCATCTCGGCGAGCTTGCACAAGGCCTCAGCTGACCCGAAAGGCGCCTCAAAACCAATTTCTTCCTTGGTAATAACGCCGAGTTCGTAAAGTTCCATGACCGCGCCCACCGTCGCGCCGAACGAAATCGGGTCAAAACCCTCTTCGTTACAAAGCAGATTGCAGTACTGCAGGGCTTCCAGATCATCAACACCATTGGCATTGCCAAACGCCCAAGCAGCCTCATACTCGAGGCCGCCTGAAGCACCCCAGTACTCCGGCTTGGTGCTCACGGAGAAATGATTTTCATCAATCCGTGAAATGCGACCACAGGCAATGGTGCAGCCGAAACACGCCTGATTCGTCACAAGATGCGTCTTGCCATCGGATTCGCGCTTCTCGTGCATGGCTTCGCCGGAGATCTTTCTGGCGCCCTCGAACTGAACGTCCTGGTGATTTCGGGTAGGCGATGCGCCCATCTCGTTAATCACGTTCATCAGGACCTGCGTACCAAATTTTGGCAAGCCTTGTCCCGTCACAGGATTGTCAGCAAGCACTTTCTTCCCGGCCTTAACCGCCGCCATGAACGCCTTCGGATCAGCGATATTGCTGACGCCATTGGTTCCGCGAACGGCAAGCGCTTTCAGATTCTTGGAGCCCATAACTGCGCCGACGCCCGAGCGGCCAGCCGCGCGGTGCAGGTCGTTGACGATACCGGCAAACAAGACCTGATTCTCCCCGGCACGACCGATGCAGGAAACTCGAATCTGCGGATCTTGATGCTTTTTCTTAAGGCCGCCTTCAGTTTCCCAAACGGACTTGCCCCAGAACTCATCGGCGGGAAGTAATTGCGCCTTCTCGTTTTCAATCAGAAGGTAGACGGGCTTTGCCGACTTACCTTCGAAAATAACCATGTCCCAACCTGCGGAACGGAGTTCGTTACCAAAATAGCCGCCAGAATTGCCACAGGCAATTGCGTTCGTCAGCGGGCCCTTGGTTACCACCGAGTAGCGACCCCCCGTTGCAGCCATCGTTCCGGTCAACGGACCAACCGTAAAGATGAGTTTGTTTTCAGGAGATAGTGCGTCAACCTTCGGGTCAATTTCCGACGTGAGATATTTGGTTGCCAATCCACGTTGCCCCAGGTACTGCTTTACCCATTCCTGATTGACCGGCTCCTCAACGCAGGTACCCTTGGTCAAATTAACGCGAAGAAGTTTACGTGCCAATGCCATGATCTTTTCCCCTCAAACCTGCGCTTGTGTATCGGTTTTTTGTGCCCACTGGCGCATACGATCCAGCCCCGTCCAGTCAGCATCGACAAAGGTGATCGCGCCTGTCGGACACTCTCTTGCGCAAGCGGGATCTCCGCCGCAGAGGTCGCACTTCTGAACCTTGCCGGTCTCGTACTTGTAATTGATCGTGCCGAACGGGCAGGCGATGGTGCAAACCTTGCAACCGACGCACACGGATTCCGTAACAACCTTCGCACCGGTCAGCGCGTCTATCTTGATCGCTTCCACCGGGCACGCATTGAGACACCAAGCCTCTGCGCACTGTGTACAGGTGTACGGGACATTACGCCCTTCATGGTGAAATTCAAAAATCTTGATTCGCGAATCCGACGTATTAAAAGCGCCGGTATGCTCGTAAGAGCAGGCCATTTCGCACTGCCGGCAACCGGTACACTTACCCGGATCTATGAGCAACGACTTCTGCATGACGTAATCTCCATTGTTTTAGCTTGATCGAAAATTCTAACATATGCACGGCAAACCATAACCTAAATGGTTCAATAAAAAAAGCTGCGGTGCAGCAACATGACGATCTAATAAGGAGATTTTTGCGTTCGAATGCCGCCGCATCTTCGCGAGCGATTGATCGCGATATATCGAGACACCGATGCGATCTAATGCGAAAGCACAAAGCCCTCGCCGCGGAAGCGGGGAGGGCTTTGTAGAGGGGGAGCCTGGCGGTGACCTACTTTCGCACACGGTAAGTGCACTATCATCGGCGCGACTTCGTTTCACGGTCCTGTTCGAGATGGGAAGGG
>CAJAHZ010000242.1 GCA_903939665.1 uncultured Pseudomonadota bacterium
CGAGCCCGTGTAATGGCGACGTAGAGCAAATTCAGCTCTTCGCGCACAGCGGCAGCGCTTTCGGCGTCGAACATCGCCTGCCGCGCTGCGCCGCGCTCATTCATTCGACCGTAGAACGAGAAATGCTGCGGTACTGGCGCTTCCGCCGGCCAGTCAACCAAGACCCCCCAAGCCTCGGGCGGACGCGGCGTGGCGTTGGCGTCGAGCAGCCAGACGACCGGTGCCTCCAGACCCTTGGCACCGTGAATGGTGAGAATGCGCACACGCCCGGCATCGAAAGCGTTATTTTCCCCAGCCCCCTTGATCGCTCCCTCGTCGGGCGCATCGTTGGCATCGGCCTCGCGCAGTTCGCGCAGCTCGTCGATGAAGCGCGGCAGACTGGGGTAACGCCCCCCATCGAGATCGAGAGAAAGCAGCAGCAAGGCACGCAGATTGGCCTCAACACCGGCACCCGCTGCAACCGGCACCGCCAGACGATAGCGCGCCAGCACCTCGCCCTGATGATAGATGCGATCGAGCAGATCGTGCGCCGGCAGACAGTCTGCCGCGACCAGCCAGTCACCCAGCAGACGGGCAGCACGCAGCAGCCGGGGCGGCCCCTCGCCGCAAACCGCCAGCGCCTGCAGACGCTGCCACCAGCTTGCTTCGCTGCGCGCAGCAAGCAACAGCAATTCCTCATCGCTGCAGGCAAAGATCGGTGAACGCAAGGTCTGCGCAAGCGGCAGATCGGCGACCGGCGTCACGAGAAATCCGAGCAAGGCCACCACATCGCGCGCTTCAAGCGTATCGAGCAAGCCGCCGCGCGATGCGGCATCGAAAGGGATGCCCGCAGCGCCAAGCGCACGCTCGTATTCGGTGAGTTTGCCGCGACTGCGCGTGAGCAGCATGATGTCGCCATAGCGCAGCGGACGGCGCATCGTCTGCCCGTCGCTGGCGCGCTCGTCAATCTGCCAGACACCGACCATCGCAGCGATCGTCTCGGCCAGCCGTTCGGCTTCGCGACGCCGGCGCGAGTCCACGGGCTCGCTGTCAGCTTCGCTCAACGGGTCACGCAAACCTTGGCGAACGGGCGGCTCGGCATCGCCATTTTCTTCGGCAGCGCACAGCGGCAGCAGCTCGACACGGCCCGGCAACGCGCCGGCCAGCGAGGTCTGTTCGCGGAAAGGGGAAAATTCCGCGACGCCAAGAAACAGTGCATTGACCACGTCGATGATCGGCTGTGCGTTGCGTCGCGTGCTGTCCTGCTCGCAGCGCGCCGCGGCAAAATTGCTCTGCAGGAAGCCGGCCGCGGCAGCGAAGAGCTTCGGCTCGGCACGCCGAAAGCGATAGATCGACTGCTTCGGATCGCCTACCAGAAAGACGCCGGGCCGCGCCGCATCGGAATAGGCGCCCAGCCAGGCGAGCAGAATCTGCCACTGCAGCGGGTTGGTATCCTGAAATTCGTCGAGCAGCACATGGCGATAGCGCGCATCCAGGCGCGCCTGGAGGAAAGCGGCGGTTTCCTCGTCGCGCAGCAATTGCAGCACGCGCCACTCGGCGTCGACAAAATCGATCTGCCGGCGCGCTGCCTTGAAGGCTTCGACATGCGCGAGAAAAGCCTGCAAAACGCAACAGGCGTGCCGGTTGAAAGCGTAGATTCGCTCTTCAAGCTGCTGCGCGAGGCAATCAAGGACCTGGCCGCCCAGACGCGAATGCAGATCGAGAAAACGCGCCGCCTGATCGGCGCCGAAACGCTTGTCGAGCGCCTTCGACGGCTTGCGCGAACGCAGGGTGTCCTTTTGCGTCAGCAGCACCTCGCGCAGCCCGGCAAAACACCCGTCAGCCGCCTCGACGCCGAGCGCCGCCGCCAGACTGACGCCCAGCTTCCGGTCGGTGTCCAGCTCGCTCATTTCGAGCAGCCCGAGATAGGCGTGAAACGCCAGCGCCCAGCCATCGATAAAGAAATCGCTGAGCGCAGTGGCGCTTTCGCCAACGCCAAGACGCGC
>CAJAHZ010000243.1 GCA_903939665.1 uncultured Pseudomonadota bacterium
GCTCAGCGGGTGCGACCAGAAGGCGGCGTTTTTCTCGATCAGCACGACTTCAAGGTCGGGAGCGATTTCGCGCAGGCGCTGCGCCGCACTGAGCCCACCCCAGCCGCCACCGATAATGACAATACGTTTGCCATTGGCGGGCGGCAACAGTGATGCACTGCTGCCAATCAGTGGTGCCGCGCCCACGGCAAGCGAGGCGCTGAGTGTGCCGGAAGCGGCGAGAAAGTTACGGCGATTCATTGGTCAGAGATGGGACTGGTTCTTTGTGTGATGCGACAGGGTATGGGGTGGTTGTTCAACTTTCTTTTTGTGACAAATCGACAGATTTTTTTCGCTTCTCAATTTCTTGTTTCATACGTTCGATCTCAAGTCGTTTGGCTTCCTTGGTTCCCCAGCGTGGAGGCAGTTGCTTCTTGGCTTCAGCGGCGGCCAAAGCCCGCTCTTTGGCAGCAAATTCGTCGGCTCTTCGCTCTTCCAGCTCCCGTATCGTGGCCTCTTGTCGCGCGGCGAAGCGTTCGCCGGCTATTGGGGTAGTGTTTTTTGGCATGCCGGCCAGCGCCAGCAAACCCTCAACATTGCTCCAGGTGCTGACCCATCCGTCGTTGTAGGCAAACTCGCCAATCAACGGCAGGTTCAGTGCCGTGTAGATCGGTACCCAGCTTTCCTCTTCGCCTTGGCGACGACGGACGGCGAGTTTGGGATTGAACTGGTAACGCCCGGTGGAAAGGCGCAGGAAGAGTGATCGGTTGTAGGCGTAATCTCGGTGGACTTCGTTTCGCGCCAGTACGCCCGAAAGGTGCTGCCGTTTATTGCGCTCCGGTCGCACCATGCTGACCGGTAAATGCTGCCAGGCATCAAGGATGATCTGGGTCTGAAAGGCGCTGTCCGCATTGCGTCGTATCTTGCTGAAGCGGGTCTTGAACAGCACCCACATGGTCTGAAAGAGGAAATACTCCGACAGATGCCTGTCGATGCGCACTAGACGACCGTCCGTATTGACGTCAACGCAGGGCGGAGCTAAATGATCATAGATCGCCGCCAGTGGGCCTGCGGCGAATTTCGCGTCCTCAAATGCCTGGCGCAAGGCCCAATGAAGGGCATTGCAACCATAATGATCCACGGCATCGCGATCGGCGCCGCGCTCCAGCAGTGCTTCAACAAGGGCCACATTGCCAGCAGCGGCGGCAGCCATCAGTGGCGTCTGGTTCATCTGCAAGCGATGATCGACGCCATGCTGTTCACACTGCTTGAGAATGTCTTTGAAGCGGTTGGCGAAGTACGGAACGTAGCTTTTCCGGGCGAACACCGCACGCTGCTTAGCAAAACTTCGCGCCTGCTCGAATCTCGTCTCGACGGCCAGCCACTCGGCGAGTTGCGGCTCATCGAAGCAGGTGGCATAGTCGAAAAGTTGTTGCTTTCCCTTGCTGCCTGGGCTCTGCTCGCGGAATACCTTGATTAGCAGCTCCCTGACTTTGGCCTCGTCAAACACCGGCCAAGGCACCGGGGTCTGTTTGAGGATGGTGCGGCGGATAGCATCCGCCTGCTCCAGCTTGCCCTGCAACTCGAGTTTGTGCGCTTCTTTCTGCCAGTCTTCGAGCGTTGATTGCTTTGCATCGATATTGGCCTGACCGAGGTTCAGGTCGAGCAGGCTGAAGAGCGCATGCCCGGTGTCCGACTCGATCATGTAAATATTCTTTATGGCGCGTGTGAGTGCCACATACAGCGCATTGATGAAGAATTTGTAGATCTCCAGCGACTTATCACTCTTGTCTTTGGCACGTTTGTACTCCAGAGCCTCGACCTCCAAATCGGCCTTGGCGACACCCTCGGCAATGTCGTTGAATTCGGCGCGGTGATCGGAGATGAATCGGTAGAGCACAATGTTCTCGTATTCGAGCCCCTTGGCTTCATGGATCGAGAACAACAACGGCGTGGAGAACCGCTTGCGGGCATCAGCCTTGTCCTCATCGCGCATGACCAGTACGGCGAATTGGGTGGATTGGCGAATCTTCTGATCCAGTTCACGCGTGGTCGCATCCTTGTCGGGCATCAGCACAACCTGGCCAGTATCGCTGCCGACGGCCTGGACCAGGAAATTGCTCTCGCGGTCGATGGAACCGAAGCGTCGCTGCTTTATCTTGAGCAACTGATTGGCGACGCGTGTCGCTTCCAGCGCGTTGCGAAAATTGGCCGTGAGCACGCGCAATTCTTGCCGCTCGGCCAGTTTCGGGTCTGTCCAGAATAAGCTCTTTACTTGGCTCCATGAAAAAAAATTAGGATGGACAATCTGATTGGAATCCCCGCAGAGCAGGAAGTGGCCAGGCTTTTTAAGCGTTTTCAGGACGAGCGCGAGTTGTACGGTGGTGATGTCCTGTACTTCGTCGATAACCACAAAATCGTAGCGCGGCGCCGCCAGCCCCTGCCAGTCTTGGGCGACCAGATTCAGGTCGTAGAGCTTTGCCTCGGCCAGCCAGGTGCGATATCGCTCAAACAACTCGTAAAGCTGCTCTCGCCGGTCCGCAGGAAAAATAGATTGCCGCACACCAAGCGCCAGGTAGTCATTGCGGGATAACAAACCGTTCGATCCGGCTGCAATCACCCCGCGAATTTCCTCGAAAGCCCGATGAGCATCGATATCCTTGAAGTTCTGCCTTATTCGAGAAAACCAACCCGCAAAGTCGCGCCAACTGGCCTCGCGTCCCAACGGGACATGAATCGACTCAACGAACTCGCGGTAGGAAAGAAATACGGCATCCTGCCCGTCATGCTCGAATCCGTTGGCGTAATAGAGGTCGCGGGCACTTTGTGCAAGGAATGCGGAGTGGGTGACGTAGAGGACTTCGCCTTCGGCCTGTTTCAGCTTTTCAAGGGTCAGGGCGGTCTTGCCGCTGCCAGCGCTGCCGACGATGACCAAAGGAGGTGGCAGTCGGTAAATTGCTTCTTGGGTATCATCGAATGAGATCGGCTTGTCGAGCAAGTGAATGACGGTATGCTCAGGATGAAGGTAGCGCAGAACTTGCGCCTCCTGGAGGGCTTCATCGGCATCGGCGTCAGGGACTTTGCTTTCGTCAATTGCCGCACCGCGCAGGAAACGTGACTTGTCATAATCGTGATTGGCGATCACCTCGAGCATGAGTGCGCAGACCTGATCGCCGTGGCGCACCAACGAGAATAACAGTCTGTCGGCGTCATCCAGTTTGGCTCGATAAAACTTGCCGTGACCCAGATTGGCAAGTTTCTTGACCTGGGCGGCGCGGAAGTCGTGCCGCGCGATAGCTTCGCATACCTTGCGGTAGCTTGCCTTGACCCGGGTGGTGTCGAGGTCTGTGTATTCAAGAATTTTCATAAAGTATTGCGAGTAAGCGGGAGTGCTGGAATTTTCGCATAGATGTCTGCATCGGGGACGGCCCATGTGCAGCGGAAGCCGATGGCCAAGAAAAATGTTTGGAGAATATTTTCCGGCGCCGTGGTGTGATCGGCTCAGTGTTTTTTGAGCGACCGGTCCATCGTGCATTCCGGCCATTGTCCCGATGAACAACAACTATTGCGGCTTGAAGCTGCCGATGCCCAATTAGGGCGAATCCTTAGCTTTCTGGCGATGGATAATGCGCGCTGGCCGAAACATATTTTGATCGCGCTGGAATAGCCAACAGCTCGGCGGAATGAAAAATTCCACAATGACTACGTAGGTTGCGTACAATAAACAGTGTGAAAGCTATTTTCGTCGAACTACCTCCATTCGAACGATTTCGTCATGAATACCTTGATGATGAAGCTTTTCGAGAACTTCAGTTGCTGTTGCAACAGCGCCCGGAGGCGGGCGATGTTATCGTCGGGACTGGTGGGTTGAGAAAAGTACGCTTTGCTGATTCTCGAAGAGGCAAGGGAAAGCGTGGCGGGCTGAGAGTGATTTACTACTGGTGGGTAGATGGTCGTCAATTCTGGCTATTCACGCTATACAACAAAGATGAAATGAGCGATCTGACCGCAAAGGAAAAGAAAGTCCTGAAGGAATTGCTAGAGAAAGAAGTTACTTTGAGGGGCAAACCATGAAACGGAATTTATTCTCCGAACTAACCGAAGGCTTTGAGGCACTTACGACCGAGCATTCAGGCAAGATTACGCTGAAGCGCCATGAGGTCGAGGCAAAGCCAGCGCCGGATGTGTCGGCCGATGAGGTCCTAGTCCTGCGTAAGAAGCTGAACCTTTCACGCGCCGTATTCGCACGCTACCTGCGAATTAACGAGCGAACATTGGAGAACTGGGAACAAGGGCGTGCACGCCCGAACGCGCAGGCTGCCGTATTAATCCGGATGGTGGCGCGTTATCCGGACACGGTTGATCGTTTGGCTGCGATTTAATCACCTGAAGATTTTCGTTATCTGACCACGCGAAGGGAGTCAGGTGCCCGCCAGCATTGCCGTGTCAGCAGCTTTTTGCTATGGACGATGTGCTGCAATAAACTGACGCTCGCCGCCATAGTTTTTCTATAGCCATGCGGGGTACATTTTGACGGCGCCCGTCTGATGACCAATGTCCAGATTCAGTCTTTACCGGCGAGACAACTGCAGCAGTCGAGTGGTTCCAGTGGCCGGATTGGGGTCTTTTGCTATCGTCATGTAGTTACTGCAGCACATTGCACGCTTAGCTTCGTTCTGCATAGCCAGCCTCACGCTGGCTGCGTATTGCAAGAACGAATATGGTATCGATTTCGGCGATATAGCGATACAGGGCAATGTAGCCGCGTGATTGTCGCCCGATCACCAACTCCCGCTTGCCGTTACCGACGGGTCGACCGATCCTCGGGCTGTGCTCAAGCACGTCGAGGGCGCTGATTATTTCCCAAATGCGCAAATCCGGGTTTTCAATCTGGTTTTGGCTGAGGTGGTTGAGGATCCGATCAAAATCCTTACCAACCTCGGGCGCCAACTCGATACGCGACACCTTAGCGGGCCAGCTTTCGGACAGCCGGGGGCTTGGCAGGCTTGCCGGCCAGTCGCTGCTCGAGATAACTGCGCATGGCTTCCCAGGAAATCGTTTTGCCGGAGTCAACGATTCGGGCGTAGCGCTCCTCCGCGACCGCATCAAATTGCGCGCAAAGTTCTGTCTGCTCGGCCTTTTCCGCGATAGCTTCAAGCATGAAACCATGGGGGGTCGTGCCGGATTGTTTTGCTGCAATTGCTACTCGAGCTTTTAGATCGTCGGGCATGCGTATGGTTGTCGTAGGCATGAAGGTCTCCGCCAGTGAAGTAAAACACAGAGGGTACTGTAGCACATTGGTGCTACGTGAAGGCTTCACCTTTGACAGCGAGAATCACGCTGCTGCTCTTTCATTCGTGCATCAGGCTTTTGCTTTATGGAAGGCGATGAGTTCGATCACTGGTAGCCGCGTGCCTCGGCCAGCTCGTCATTCAGTGCCTCTTCGACAGCGTCCGGATCAGCGAGTCGCTCTGACGGTTCCATCAGTACCAGCCAGAGCAGTTTTTCAAACTCAACGGAGAAGCGTTCAACGATACGTTCGGGGTCGTCGACCATGTTTTTGTCTGTGATCA
>CAJAHZ010000244.1 GCA_903939665.1 uncultured Pseudomonadota bacterium
CTGGGTATCGATGGCACGCTGTTCGGCGGGCTCACACTCGGGGCGCTGGCCGTCGGTAGCGGCACGATGACTGCTGCCAACGGCATCGTCGATCTGGCAATCGGCGGCGCGGGCATCGATATGTACAACGGCTCCTTCATCAGTTCGATTGATGCAACCCAGCCGGAAGGCGGCCTGATCAAAATCTTCTTCGCCGGCATCTCCTCCGGCGGTTCGATGATCGACGGCGTTGCTACCTTTGATGGGGGTTACAAGGTTAACAATTCATTTACAACGCTTGGCGTAGGGCTGGACGTCACCTACGGCGTCCTCAGCAACCCGGTTTCCGACGCCCTTGTTGACGCTTTCGACAAAACCACCGACTCGGCCGGCGGCACCAGCGAAACGCTGGATTCCCTTGAGCTCGCGACAACGACGACCCTCGGCATAGGCGGTACGCAAGACACAGGTGGCACCGATGGCAATTTTGGCAACGAAGAGGCCCCTGCCGACGGCAGCGGATCAACTACAGGCAATAATCAGGGTGGCACAAATGCAAAGAAAAAACCTGCGCAGTGCAGCGCCTAAATCACTCCAGTCGGTCGCCGGACTGTGCCTGATCCTGCTGGCATCGGCCGCGCTGGCCGCTCCGGCGGGTTCGATAACGCACCTCTCCGGCACGGTCTCGGCCAAACGGGCGGATGGCACCAAGCTGCTTTCCATCGGTTCCGAAATTCAGGAAGGCGACGAGCTGACCACGCAGCGGGATACCTATGCCCGCATCAAGTTCTCTGACGGCAGCGAGGTGGTCCTGCGCCCGGAGACCGCACTAAAAGTCAGCAATTACACCTACACCGAAGACAAACCACAATCCGACAATATGGTTCTCAACCTGATTCGTGGCGGCCTGCGCTCGGTGACCGGTTTGCTCGGCAAACGCAATCGCGACCGCTTCAGGCTGGATACCAGCACGGCGACCATCGGCATCCGCGGCACACACTTCGGCGCCCTGCTCTGCGCCGACAACTGCGCCAGCGTGCACACCGTTTCCGGACAGGCGCCCGATAACGGGCTGCACGTCGACGTTTCGAGCGGCGCGATTGTCGTCACGACCAATGCCGGGCAACAAGTCGTCAACACCGGTGAGTTCGGCTTCGTCAAAAACAACTTTACCCTGCCGATCATCCGCCCACCGCAAGACGGTGTTCGCGTCACCATGCCGCAAGCGGTGAGCCAGAACAACGCAAATGGCAACGGCATCGGCCAGAACAATCAGACTCAGTGCGGCGTACCGTAGGCAAACCGGGTCATTGATGCTGAAGTGGCTGCTCACCATCGCCTTCGTCGTTGTCGTCGTTGGCCTGGTGATGCCGCGGTTGCGGCAGGACGGGGTGCCGAAAAAGCTGTCCGGCGACATTGCGGTGCGCTGGCGTGGCCGCCACTATTTCTTTCCCTTCGCCTCGACGATCCTGCTATCGCTGCTGTTCGCTCTGATCAGCCGTCTGCTTTAATTGCCAAAGCCACCGCGCTGACCCGTGCGGCGTGGATACGATCCGGAATCTGCCCTGGATCGGCACAAGCCTTGGCGATTTCTCCGGCAGGCACCGCCTGTACCGCAGCCAATGCACAGCGCAAGCGATCGGCCGCCGTGTAGGGCTTTTCGTCCCACCCTAATCGACCGTTGAAGTCTGCCGCGCAGGCTTCAAGCAGCTGCACGAAGCGTTGAGGCCGGCGCAGCGCATCGCTGCGTTCAAACAACCGAACAATGGTATCCGGGCGTAACTCGGCAGCACGGTGGATGTCGCCGTGATAGCGCGCCGCCAGCAGGGCCAGATCGCGGCATTCGGTCGGCACCTTGAGGCGAACGCAAACGGTTTCGCTCAGTTTGACGCTGCGCAGTTCGTGCGCAATGTGGCGCGGCCACTCCTCCTTTGGCGTCGTCCCCTTGCCCAGATCGTGCAGCAGCGCGGCAAAACGCACCGGCAGGGCGTGCCCGCGGCGAGCTGCGGTATCGAGCACCATCATCACATGCACCCCGGTATCGATTTCCGGGTGGTATTCGGCGCGCTGCGGCACACCAAACAGACGATCAAGCTCGGGCAGCAGGCGCGCCAGTGCGCCGCATTCGCGCAGCACGTCGAACATGCGCGAGGGCCGCGCCTCCATCAAACCCTTGGCCAACTCCTGCCAGACACGTTCGGCGACCAGATGATCGACCTCGCCATTGGCAACCATCTCGCGCATCAGCGCGACGGTTTCGGGCGCGACGCTGAAATCGGTGAAGCGCGCGGCGAAACGGGCAACGCGCAGGATGCGCACCGGGTCTTCGACAAAAGCCGGCCCCACGTGACGCAGCACCCGTGTGGCAAGATCCGCCACGCCCCCGTAAGGATCGGTCAGCGAACCGTCTTCAGCGCGTGCGATGGCATTGATCGTCAGGTCACGGCGCGCCAGGTCCTCCTCAAGCGTCACCTCGGGCGCGGCGTGAAAGGCAAATCCCGTGTAACCCGGGCCAGTCTTGCGCTCGGTGCGCGCCAGTGCGTATTCTGCCTGGGTTCTCGGGTGCAGAAAAACCGGAAAATCCTTGCCGACCGGTCGGAAGCCCTGCGCAAGCATTTCGGCGGGCGATGCGCCAACAACGACGTAGTCACGATCCTGCACCGGCAGGCCGAGCAGTTCGTCACGCACGGCACCACCGACGGTGAAGATCTTCATGATGATTGAGGTGAGCGCCTACTCAGCTTTGGCGGCGCCACACCAAGGCACACGCGAATCAGCGACCAGCGCGCAAACGATAGCCGTCGAGACGCATTTTTGGCTTGACGGTGGACAGGTAGGTTGGCGCAATCGATTCGAGCGGCATCGGTCGCCAGCCGGGATAGTCATGCTGGCCATTGGTCACGCTATCTACATACATCGAACGCAGATTGTCTGGCGACATCGGCGGGTTCGGCAACAACCAGAGCAAGCCGGCCTGCAGATAAGCCCAGCCGCTATCGCCCAGATCAATCACCGGACGCGGCTTGCCGATGAGCTCACCGGTATATTCAACCAGCTCGCGCAAGGTATAAACCTTGGGCCCGCACAATTCATAGGTGTGGCCGAAGGTTGCGCGATCGGTCAGGCAGCCGGTGAAAGCATCGGCCACGTCGCCGACATAAACCGGCTGAAAGCGCGCCGCGCCTCCGCCGAGCGGGAAGAAGGGGAAAAGCCTGAGCATCTTGGCGAACATGCCAAGGAAAGCATCGCCCGGCCCGAAAATAACCGACGGACGGAAGACGGTGACATCCAGCTCACCCATAGCGGCAACCACAGCCGCTTCGCCCTCGCCCTTCGAACGCAGATACTCGGACGGTGCATCAACGGCGGCATTGAGCGCGCTCATGTGCACCAGACGGCGCACGCCGGTCTGCTTCATGGCGGCGACAATTTTCTTCGGCAACTCGATGTGCGCCGCGGCAAAGCCTTTGCCGTAAGGCAGACGCGAATCGTGGTCGTGCAGGATGCCGACCAGATTGATCACCGCATCCTGCCCCTGCATCAGGGCAGCCAGTTGCTGCGGGTCGTTAACGTTGGCCTCGACCATCTCGACAGTCGGCAGCAGGATCAGCTGCTTGGTGTTGTCGCGGTGACGCGTCGGGATGGTGACGCGAATGCCGCGCTCGGAGAGGCGGTTGGCAATCCAGCCGCCAACAAAACCACTACCACCGATCAACAGTACGTTTTTGAGTTCCATAGCGCCCCAACAATCAAAAAATGTCTGGAAAAGAGCAATTTTACGGCAATTCTTCGTGTTTCGGCTCGCCGCCGGTGCGCGGCGCGATCGTACCCAGCCGGCTCTTCATCGTCTGCGGCTTGCCGTCAAAGAGCGCCGAGTAATAAACCGAATTGCTCATCACCTTTTTCACATAGTCGCGCGTCTCGTTGAAAGGGATCGTTTCAGCATAAATCGCCCCTTCCAGCGGACGATCGGCACGCCACCTGCGCGCCCGCCCGGGGCCGGCATTGTAGGCAGCAGAAGCGAGCACCGGGTGATTGTCGAGGCTCTCCATCACCAGCCGCATGTAAGTCGTGCCGAGCAGCACGTTGGTCTCGGTGTTGTTCACATTTGCCTGGCTATAGTCCTTCAGCCCGATTTTCTTGGCGACCCATTTGGCGGTGGCCGGCATCAACTGCATCAATCCGGAAGCGCCGACCGTCGATTTCGCGTTAGTAATAAAACGGCTTTCCTGACGCATCAGCCCATACACCCAAGCATCATCGAGCGATTGCCCCTTGGCCGCCGAACGCACCTGATCACCGTAAGGTGCAAGGTAACGCAGCGAATAATCGTGTTCGTTCTTGGTACGGTCTGCGGCGGCGATGGCGCGATCATAGATGCCTGCACGATGCGCGATGTCAGACGCCGTGAGCAACTCCCGGTCGCTCATGCCGCGCAGCGCCCAGCTCCACTCCTTGGTCCCCTCGAAACGCTGGTTCATGCGAAAAAATGCGAGGGTGCGCTGCACGCCCGGGTTGGCATTGACCTGCGCGAGTTCCTCGCGGGTCGGCGCAGCGGCCTTGGGCGGCGTCATAATGGGCCGGCCCAGCTCGTCGTCGGCCAAATTGCCGTAGAAATTTGGCTGCCCGGAAATTCTGGCGAACAAGGCATTGGATTCCTCGAGCCGACCGCCAGCGCGATAGGAGCGCCCCAGCCAATAAATCCAGGCGGGTTGCCCGGCGAGTGCAGGCGGCATTTTTTCGATCGTCGATCGCACCGTCCCCCAA
>CAJAHZ010000245.1 GCA_903939665.1 uncultured Pseudomonadota bacterium
ATCGAAATAGGCACCCATCTTCATTTCGGAATCATCCGTCGCATTGTAGGTGCGATTCGCCCGCCCATAACGCAAGGCTGCGCAAGCCAGCATGGCGAGATCATCGGCATGAATGTGATTGGTGAAGACATCGTCCTCATCGCGCAAAGCCTGCGTTCCCTTCTGCAACCGCTCGATCGGCAGGCGGTCGGCCGCATAGATACCGGGCGCACGCAGGATGCTGATTACCACCCCATGCCGCCGCCCGAAGACTCGCAACTGGTGCTCCGCATCGACACGACGCGCAGCACGCGCGGTCGTCGGGTTTGCTGCGCGCGTTTCGTCAATTCGCGCACCGGAACAGTCGCCATAAACGCCACTGGTGCTTATATAAACAAGTCGCTGTGGTAAACTTTTTCCCTTGGCCAGCGCTGCCAGCAGCCTGCGCATTCGGGCATCGACAAAACCGCGATCGGGAGGCGGTGCAAAATGCATTACGATATCCGCCAGACCGGCGATGCGCGCCAAACTGGCCGCGCTGTCGAGATCGGCCAGCACGGGAATGGCGCCAGCGCTACGCCACCGGGCGCACTGCGCCGGATCGCGGAGCAGCGCGAAAACCCGATAGTGTCCGATCAGGCGAGGCAGCACACGGCGCGCCACGTCGCCGCAGCCGACAATCAATAGTTTTTGCACTGCGCAATTTTACCGGAATCGGATAGCGGGAGAGTGGCAATGAGTTTTCAGATCAGCATCGAGGCAAGCCAGCACAGTTTCTGTGCCGAGGCCGCCGAGACCATTCTCGACGCAGCGCTGCGCCAGGGTGTGGCGCTTCCCTATGGCTGCCGGGACGGCGCCTGTGGCGCATGCCGCGGCAAGGTGCTCAGTGGGCTGATCGATCACGGCAAAGCACAAGCCCATGCGCTCAGTGAAGACGACCGCAATGCCGGCCTCGCGCTCTTCTGCTGTGCAGTGGCGCAGAGCGACCTGTCGATTGAATGCAAGGAAGTGCGTTCGCTGCAAGATATTCCGGTCAAGACCCTGCCGGCACGCGTGCAAAAGCTGACCCGGGCAGCGCCCGATGTGATGATCATTGAACTCAAACTGCCGGCCAGCGAACGGCTGCAATTTCTGGCCGGCCAGTACATCAACATTCTGCTCAAGGACGGCAAGCGCCGCGCGTTCTCGCTGGCCAATGCGCCACATGACGATGCCTTCCTGCAGTTGCATATCCGCCTCACGCCGGGCGGGCAATTCACCGAACAGGTCTTCGCCGCCATGAAGGAGCGCGACATCCTGCGCTTCAACGGGCCGCACGGCAGTTTCTTTCTGCGCGAGGATTCCAGTAAACCGATGCTGCTGGTTGCTGGCGGCACCGGCTTTGCGCCGATCAAGGCGGTTGTCGAGCACGCCATCGCTGAAAACTGCGAACGACCGATGACCATCTACTGGGGCGGTCGCCAACGCGCTGATCTTTACCTGATGTCGCTTGCCGAACAGTGGGCCGCTGCGCATGCGCACATCCGCTTCGTTCCGGTGCTCGCCGAAAGTGCGCCGGAAGATGCCTGGACGGGGCGCTCAGGGCTGGTTCATCAGGCAGCGATGGCGGATTTTCCTGACCTTTCCGGCCATCAGGTGTATGTTTGTGGTGCGCCGGCAATGGTCACTGCCGCGAAGCGCGATTTCCTCAACCAGTGCAAGCTGCCGGAAGACGAATTTTTCGCTGATTCTTTTGAATTTTCCAACGACCCAAAAAACAAGCCGGACTGACCAACATGCACGACGTTTTAATTTCCCGCCAGCCTCTGGTCAATCGCCAGAGCAAAATTATCGCCACCCGCCTGACGCTTCATCTTGGCGGCAAGAACAGCGCAGCTGACGCCGCACAAACGCTTGAGGCGCTGAGCGAGGTCTGGCCACAAGGCGAAAAACTGGTTTTCATCAACTGCGGCAAAACGCCATTCGATGCCGAATTGCTTAATTGGCTGGCACCCGAAAACGCCACGATTGAGCTTACCTCGGCCCCCTTCGTTGGCGAGGCCGCAGCGGCTTTCGTCGCCGCCTTGCAGACGCGACAACCGTCGCTCTGTCTCGATTTCGACGCACAGGCGGCACAGGCCGTTTCGTCAGGCGTACAGTTCCGCTTCATCGCTTTTGACGCGAAGACTTTCACCCCCGCCCAGCTCAAGGTGCTGGCAACCAAGACTCAGCCCTACGGTATCGGACTTGCTTTCAACGTCGAAACCGCACAGGAGTTTCAGGCCTGCCTGGACGCCGGCATGAACGCCGCAGCCAGTTGGTTCTTCAAGCACCCGACGGGCGCCCCTCGGGCGAAAACGCTGAACCCCGGGCAGGCACAGATCGTTCGCGTACTCAATCTGGTGCGCAAGAACGCCGACATCAAGGAGATTGAAACAGCACTCAAGCACGACGTGGCGCTCTCCTACAAACTCCTGCGCTACATCAACTCGGCGGGGTTCGGTCTGTCCTGCGAGATTCAATCCTTCCGCCACGCGGTAACGATCCTTGGCTACGAGAAGCTTAATAAGTGGCTGTCGCTGCTGCTCGCCACGGCAAGCAAGGACCCCATGGCCCCGGCGCTGATGCACACCGCACTGACCCGCGCGCGACTGATGGAATTGCTCGGTCATGGTCTGGTCGAACGCAGTGAATACGACAACCTGTTCATCACCGGCGCTTTCTCGCTGCTCGACGCGCTGCTCGGCGTCGAGATGGATCAGGCGCTGGAAGCGATGCATCTGCCCGAACCGATCTGCGATGCGCTGCTGGGTAGAGGGGGGCTCTATGGTCCCTTCCTTGATCTGGCGATCACCTCCGAGGGAACGGACGGCGAGGCGCTTGCCGAGCAGGTGGGGATGCTGGGCCTCTCGGCCGAGCAGTTCAACCGCGCTCAAATGCAGGCACTGGCCTTTGCCGACACCATGGAGCTATGAAATCGCGCGTGCTTTATTGAAAAGCCCCGGGCGCCAAGGAATTACTGACGCGGATCGACCGGCTGCCTGCCGGAAAACTGAACTCGGCTTCGGGCAAAAGATCGACGCCGCGCGCATGGCCGGGAATCCTGACCGTTCCCCGCAAGGACGAAACGCTGTTCAGACGTAGCGCCTGTCCGCCGTGTTCAAGCAGATCACGACGCGATGCCGACTTGTTACCCTCGAATCTTCCCTGTGCCGGGGGAAACAGGTCGCCATCGCCAACCGTCAGGTTGTTGATCACCCAGGCTTCGATGCCGCCGGCAAACTTCTCGCTCCACAGCTTGAGAAAAGTGCCGGAGTGCATGTCATTGACCAAGGTATTGTGCGCAAGAAACAGGCCATTATCCGGCCAACGTGGCCCCTCTGCGCCATAAGAGACGATCACCGGATTGTCGGTTCCGGAACTCTGCCCGATCACATTGCCAACGACATAGGCAATGCCGCCATTGGGAAACTCCAGTTCGTAGGAAGATCGCCCGCCCGCCCCATCGACCAGCAGGTTGTAACGCAGATGACTCTCGCGCGCGCGTGATTTGACCAGGCTGCCGAGATAGCCTTGCTCGAAGCGGCTTCCGGTAAGGGAAAAACGCCCGATGGCACCGACCTGGAGCAGGTGGTGCAGTTGTCCCTCATGATGCGGCGCGGCGGCAAATTCGCTGTCGATCACCTCGAGCGTCATCTCCGGAAGATTCGCGGACAATAGCCCCGTCTCGTTGTCGACGAAAGCGCAGCGGGCGACGACCAGATGACCGCGCTCAAAATGGATGCCAGCACCATTACCGGAAGCTGCACGCGCCCCGCGGAACTCGATATTTTCAATACGAACCTTGCCGCCTCGTACCACCCAGATCGCCTTGCCTTCGGCGTTCTTCCCGTCGGCCATCATGACCGGGCGGCCCCCTGCGCCGCGAATGAGCAGATTATTCCGCGTCCACACCGCGCTTTGTCCGCGGTAGTCCCCGGGCTTGATCTCGATGACGTCGCCGTCCTGAGCCAGTTTTGCCGCCTCGGTAATCGTCGTGATCTTTTCCTGACTGCCGACGACCATCGTCGCCGTCCTGGGTTGCTCATCAACACGAGGCCTGGCCGCTTCCTGCGTTTCCACCACCATCAATTTGCCGTCCGTGCCGCGCCGGATTTCCCCCCGGTACGAGGGCGAAGCGGGTACGGTTTCCGGCATCTGGGCCAGGCCACAGAGCGGGGAAGAAAAAACAAGCACACCGAGGATAACGCTTCGAATCATGACGTGCCTTTTTTTAGCCACGCTTTGCCTGCGTCGATCGTGCCCGCCAATCGCTGGCTACTTTGCTTACTCGCCAAGGTAGGCGGCACGCACCTTGGGGTCAGCCAACAGCTTCACCGAGTCATCGGTCAGCGTGATTTCACCGCTCTCCATAACATAAGCGCGGCTGCTCACCTCCAGCGCCAGCTTCGCATTCTGTTCAACCAGCAGAGTCGTCATGCCCTCACGCGCCACCGTCTGAATCACCTCAAATACCTTCTGCACCATGATCGGCGCCAGGCCCATCGAAGGCTCGTCGAGCAGCAGTAATTTTGGGCGACTCATCAGCGCCCGGCCAATCGCCAGCATCTGCTGTTCACCGCCGGAAAGAGTACCGGCAAGCTGCTGCGCACGCTCTTTCAGGCGCGGCAAAAGCCCATAAACGTAATCGACGTCGCGCGCAATTTCCGCCTTGTCGCTACGACAGTAAGCACCCATCAGCAGGTTCTCGGCGATACTCATGCGCGGAAAGACGCCCCGCCCCTCGGGAACCAGCGCGATGCCCTGGCCGACCAGTTGGTGCGGCGGCAAGCCGACGATCTCCTTGCCGGCATAGCGGACGCTACCGCCAGCAGCATCAAGCAGGCGCGCCAGTGCTTTTAGCGTGCTCGTCTTGCCGGCGCCGTTAGCGCCGATCAGCGCAACCATCTCACCCGAATTGACGTGAAAAGTAATGCCGCGCACGGCCTGAATGCCGCCGTAGGCGACGCGCAGACCTTCGACGATAAGCAATGGTGAGGTATTTGTCATGGCGAGGTGATCACGCGACAGCGCCGCCGAGATAGGCTTCAATCACCCGCGGATCCTTCTGTACGATCGAAGGAACATCCTCGCTGATTTTCTGCCCGTAATCGAGCACGGCCACGCGGTCGCACAAGCCCATGACCAGTTTGACGTCGTGCTCGATCAGCAGCACCGTAATGCCATCGGCGCGGATGCCTTCGACCAGTCGGCGCAGCCCTTCGGTCTCGGTACTGTTCATGCCGGCCGCCGGCTCATCCAGCGCCAGCAATTGCGGATCGGTCGCCAGCGCACGGGCAATTTCCAGGCGGCGCTGGTCGCCGTAGGAAAGATGCTTGGCCAGATCGTCGGCGCGGTCAGCGACGCCGACGTAATAGAGCAATTCTTCGGCGCGCCGATGAATGGCCGCCTCTTCGGCGCGCGTGCGGCGATCGCACAACACCGCGCCCATAACGCCCGCGCTGGTGCGCACATGGCGACCGACCATGACGTTCTCGCGTGCCGTCATGTTGGCAAACAGGCGGATGTTCTGAAAGGTCCGGGCAATGCCGCGCGCCGCCGCCTCGTGCGGTGCACTGGCCTTGAGCTTTTCACCGGCAAAAACGATCTCGCCACCGTCCGGATGATAGAGACCGGTCAGCACGTTGAAGAACGTTGTCTTGCCGGCACCGTTGGGGCCGATCAGCCCGTAGATTTCGCCCTTGCGGATACTCAGCGACACGTCGTGCAGCGCCTTGACGCCGCCGAAATGCTTGGCAACGCCCTTTGCTTCGAGCAACAGCGCACTCACGCGCCCTCTCCCTTGAACTCGCGACGACGCGTCGATGACGGCCATAAACCGGCCGGGCGGTAGAGCATGACGACAATCAGCGCCAGACCAAAGGCGAGCATGCGCAGCGCTTCGGGGTCGAGCAGTATCTTGCCGAAGAGCGCCATCTGCACCGGTCCCGCGCCGTGCCGAAAGGCCTCCGGCAGCAACGTCAGCAAGATGCCGCCGAGAATGACGCCCGGAATGTTGCCCATGCCGCCCAGAACGACCATGCACAGCACCATCACCGACTCCATCAGGCTAAACGACTCGGGGCTGACAAAACCCTGAAATCCGGCAAACAAGCCGCCAGCCACCCCGCCAAAGCTGGCGCCCATGGCAAAGGCCAGCAGTTTGATATTGCGCGTGTTGATGCCGCAGGCCTTGGCCGCAATTTCATCCTCACGGATCGCCACCCAGGCGCGACCAATGCGCGAGTCCTCAAGACGGATCGAAACAAAAACAATCAGGAGCGCCAGCCCAAGAAAGAGGTAGTAATAAGCGTGCAGCGACGGAATCGTGATGCCGACAAACTCAATCGGTTTAGCCAGCGTGACACCGCCCATGTTGATCGGGTCGATGCCGGAAATGCCTTGCGGGCCATTGGTGATATTGATCGGCGCGTTCAGGTTATTCATGAAGATGCGCACGATTTCACCGAAACCGAGCGTCACAATCGCCAGATAATCGCCGCGCAAGCGCAGCGTCGGCGCACCGAGAATGATGCCGAACAGGCCGGCCAGCATCGCGCCGCCGGGGATGATCAGCCACACCGGCAGGTGCAGGCCAAAATGCGGGCTGGCGAGCAACGCATAGAAGTAAGCACCGACCGCATAGAAAGCGATATAGCCGAGGTCGAGCAGGCCGGCAAAACCGACGACGATGTTCAGCCCGAGCGCCAGCATGATGTAGAGAAGCGCGAAATCAAGAATGCGCAGCCAGGAGTTGCCCATCATGCTGCCCACCGTAAATGGCAGCACGGCGAGCAATATTCCGAGGAAGAGCATCGCCCCGATGGCCGCTCGCCGGTTGTGGCGAAGGCTTTCGAAAAGGGTCATGCGCGCTCCGCAGCTTTCTCGCCAACCAGCCCGGAAGGCCGGAAAACGAGGACGCAGATCAAAACCAGAAAAGCAAAGACATCCTGATAGTTGCTGCCAAAAAATCCTCCGGTCAGATCGCCGATATAGCCGGCGCCAAGCGACTCGATCAGGCCAAGCAGGATGCCGCCGAGCATGGCACCGGCAAGATTGCCGATGCCGCCAAGCACCGCCGCGGTAAACGCCTTCAAACCAAGAACGAAGCCCATGTAGTAGTGCGCAATCGAGTAGTTAGCGCTCACCATCAGGCCAGCCACGGCGGCCAGTGCCGAGCCAATGACAAAAGTAAGCGAAATGATCTGGTTGATGTTCACGCCCATCAACTGCGCGATGCCCGGATTCTCGGCCGTGGCGCGCATGGCGCGGCCAAGGCGGGTGCGGTTGATGAGCAGAATCAGACCGCCCATCATCGCTGCGGCAATGATGATGATGGCAATCTGCACACTGGTAATCGTCGCCCCGAGAATTTCATGTTCGCCGTTCGGCAAAATCGGCGGGAAGGCATGATAATTCCGTCCCCAGATCAGCATCGCCAGATTCTGCAGGACAATCGAAACGCCAATCGCCGTGATCAGGGGCGCCAGCTTGGGCGCTTTACGCAAGGGCCGGTAGGCGACGCGCTCAATGGCAAAACCAACGGCCATGCAAACGAGCGCTGCGGCCATCAGGCCGATCAGCACGATGACGACACCCGGCAAGCCGCTGTTAGCCAGCAGTTTGATAACGGAAAGCGCCACCAGCGCACCGATCATCACCACCTCGCCATGTGCGAAATTGATCAGCCCCATGATGCCGTACACCATCGTGTAGCCAAGCGCGACCAAGGCGTAGATGCTGCCGAGCACCAGTCCGTTGATGATTTGCTGGATGAAAATATCCATCGAAAGCCAATGTAGAGTAGAAACCGGTATAAAAAAACGGCACCCGAAGGTGCCGTTTCATTTTAACAGGAGTCGCCTCCTACTTCTTTTCGACTGCTGCCTTGGTCGCTTCGGCAGCGCCTCGGGTGGCATCAGCGGCGCCCTTGACCGCTTCGGCCCCCGCCTTGACGCCTTCTTTGGCGGCGTCCTTGGCCATTTCCTTGGCCGCGTCGCCGGTGGCTTTGGCTGCTTCGCCCGTAGCCTTGACCGCCTCCACTACCGCTTCCTTGGCTTCGGCAACCGCATCCTTGGCCGCCGCCATCACGTCACCACCGAGGGTTTCAAGGTAGGACCACTTGCCGGCCTTGACCTGATACATCGAAACCGAGCCGCCCTTCAGATCGCCCAGTTCGTCAAACATGATCCTGGCGGTTACCCCCTGATAACTGGTCTTGCCGATTTCCGGCAGATACGTGGCCGGCTCGACCGAGTTGGCACGCTTCATGGCGTCAGCAGCAACCATTACCGCATCATAGACATAAGGGGCATAAAGCTGAATCTGCCCGTACTTTGCCGTGAATTTATCGCCGAACGCCTTGCCGCCAGGCATGCTCTCCAGCGGCACGCCAGGCAGAGAGCAGTACTGTCCTTCGGCCGCCTCGCCGCCCAGCTTGATGAATTCCGGCGTGCAGCCGCCATCGCCGGTGAGGAACTTGGCATTCTTCAGCCCCAGCGTCTTCATCTGCTTGGCCATCGGCCCACCCTGCGCGTCCATGCCGCCGTAGAAAACAACGTCCGGTTTCTTCGACTTGATCTTGGTCAGAATGGCCGCAAAGTCCGTTGCTTTGTCATTGGTAAACTCATTGGCAACAATCTTGACGCCTGCCGCTTCGACCGCCTTCTTGAACTCGTCGGCCAGCCCCTGACCATAGGCGGAGCGATCATCAATGATGGCGACACTCTTGGCGCCCAGCTGCTTGACTGCGTATTCGCCGAGGATCTTGCCCTGCTGCACGTCATTGGCCATGACGCGAAAAGCTGTCTTGAAGCCTTGCTGGGTGTATTTCGGGTTGGTCGCCGAACCGGATATCTGCGGAATACCCGCATCAAAGTAGATTTTCGACGCCGGGATGGTGGTACCCGAATTGAGGTGACCGATGACGCCGTTCACCTTGGCGTCGACCAGTTTCTGGGCAACGATGGTGCCCTGCTTCGGATCCGCCTGGTCATCTTCAGCCAGCAGTTCAAACTTGACCTTGGCGCCACCTATTTCGAGATTCTGCGCGTTCAACTCGTCGACCGCCATGCGGGCGCCGTTTTCATTGTCCTTGCCGAGGTGGGCCTGCGGCCCGGTCAGTGGCGCTACATGGCCCAGCTTGACGGTCACTTCCGGCTTCGGTGCCGGCACCGGCGCGGGTGCGGGTGCCGCGACAGGCGCGGCAGCCTGGGGCTTTGGTTCTTCCTTCTGGCCACAGCCAATCAGGGCGAGTGCGGCTGCGACAGCAAGCGTTATGCTGGGGACGCGCGAAAATTGCATGGTTTTACCTCCGAATACAATATTTGATGAAACAGACATACCAGCGGCTAATTTTGAGCAGATGACAAAGCCCTGTCAATACAAACAAACGAGTAGTTTTTCCAAAAAAAAACCGGCTAACTGCCGGTTTTTTTCGCGCAGCCTAAAATTACTTCAGGCTGAGAATCCACTTCACCAGCTTGGTTGCTTCTTCGGGCTTGACGGCAGCATTCGGCGGCATCGGCACCGGACCCCAGTTACCCTTGCCGCCCTTCAGAACCTTCTCGACCAGCATGGCTTCATCCTTGGCCGTGTACTTCTTGGCGACGTCCTTGTACGACGGGCCAACGACCTTCTTGTCGACGTTATGGCATGCCAGGCAGTTCTTCGCCTTGGCCAGGGCTTCGTCTGCCTGAGCAACGCCAGCAGACAGGATGCCGGCAGCAGCCAGCAGGGAGATACCGATTACTTTCACTTTCATGCTCTCGCTCCGTTCAGAAATTAGGTTTTACAACGTGCCGATCTTATTTCACTTTGCCTGACTTGGAAAGCACGGCATGCGGATTTAACGCCTTGACGGCGGTAAGCGTTGACAAAATCATTCCACAGCTTCTCCGGGCCAGAGAGTTGGCGTCAAAAGATCAGCGTTTCTTTAGTTGATCGAGATCGCGCACCGCTCCGGTCGCTGCCGAAGTGGCCATCAAAGCGTAAGCCTGCAGTGCCTTGGAAACGACGCGCTGTCGCTCGACAGCCGGTTGCCACCCTTGCTCGCCTTTGGCGTCCATTGCAGTGCGGCGGCGGGCCAGCACGGTATCGGAAACCGCAAGATGGATGCGCCGTTTCGGGATATCGATTTCGATCGAATCGCCTTCCTCGACCAAAGCGATCGCGCCACCCTGCGCGGCTTCCGGTGATGCATGGCCAATCGACAAGCCCGAAGTGCCGCCGGAGAACCGGCCATCGGTAAGCAATGCGCAGGCTTTGCCAAGCCCCTTTGATTTCAGGTAGGAGGTCGGATAGAGCATCTCCTGCATGCCGGGGCCGCCTTTTGGCCCCTCATAGCGAATCACCACGACATCGCCAGCCTTCACTTCATCGCCAAGAATGGCCTGCACTGCGGCGTCCTGACTTTCGAAGACACGGGCCTTGCCATTGAATTTCCAGATACTCTCGTCAACGCCGGCGGTCTTCACGATACAGCCGTCTACCGCGATATTGCCGTAAAGCACGGCCAGACCGCCTTCCTGCGAGTAAGCATTGGCCTTGTCACGGATGCAGCCGTGCGTGCGGTCCAGGTCCAACTCGTTGAAGCGGCGATCCTGCGAGAAGGCAGTCTGCGTCGGTACGCCACCCGGCGCGGCCTTATAGAACTTCGACACCTTGAGATCATGGGCGTGAATCGCATCCCATTGTGAAAGCGCCTCGCCCAGCGTCTTGGCGTGCACCGTCGGCACATTGGCATGCAGCAGACCGGCGCGATCGAGCTCGCCGAGAATGCCGAAAATACCACCAGCGCGATGCACATCTTCGATGTGATACTTGTCGGTCATCGGCGCCACCTTGCACAGGCAAGGCACCTTGCGCGAAATACGATCAATGTCGGCCATCGTGAAATTGACGCCGGCTTCCTGTGCCGCAGCCAGAATGTGCAGCACGGTATTGGTCGAGCCGCCCATCGCCACATCGAGCGCCATGGCGTTCTCGAAGGCAGCGAAGGAGCCAATCGCGCGCGGCAGCACCGAAGCGTCGTCGTGCTCGTAATAGCGACGGCAGAGCTCGACCACCTGACGACCCGCCTTGAGGAAAAGCTCCTTGCGGTCGGCGTGGGTAGCCAGCATCGTGCCATTTCCCGGCAAAGAAAAGCCAAGCGCTTCGGTCAGACAGTTCATCGAATTAGCGGTGAACATGCCGGAACAAGAGCCGCAGGTCGGGCACGCGGAACGTTCGATTTCATCCAGATCGGCCTGTGACACGCTGTCATCGACTGCCTTGACCATGGCGTCGACGAGGTCGAGGTGGATGATCTGGCCATCGTGCATTTTCACCTTGCCCGCTTCCATCGGCCCGCCGGAGACGAAGATGGTCGGAATGTTCACGCGCAGCGCCGCCATCAACATGCCCGGCGTGATCTTGTCGCAGTTCGAGATACACACCATGGCGTCGGCGCAATGGGCATTGACCATGTATTCAACCGAATCGGCGATCAGGTCGCGCGAAGGCAACGAATAGAGCATGCCGTCATGGCCCATGGCGATGCCGTCGTCGACGGCGATGGTGTTGAACTCCTTGGCAACGCCACCCGCCGCCTCGATCTCGCGCGCCACCAGTTGCCCCATGTCCTTCAGGTGCACATGACCCGGAACAAACTGCGTGAAGGAGTTAACGACGGCGATGATCGGCTTGCCGAAGTCGCCATCCTTCATGCCAGTAGCGCGCCACAGGGAACGTGCGCCGGCCATATTGCGACCGTGGGTCGAGGTACGGGAACGGTATTCGGGCATGGCGTGGCTCCAGAGCAATAACGATCAAAACAAGGGGTCAATTCTACCGAAGATGTGGCGCATTGAGTTCGCCGATCAAGACCTGAACCGGGAAGTCGCTCGAAGTCGGGAAACATCAGACAGTCGCCGCAAGAGCCAGAGTGTAAAATTGGCCGGCAGTTCACCCCGACAGGGCGATGATTGCCGTCGTGTTACGGGGAATTCAAGGAAGAGATGATGCTGATTTGCCGACTTCGATTCAACCCGAATGTCTTCACCCGTGCACTCTACGTCTTGCTGGTGCTTTGCTGCGCCCATGCCGCCCCCGTGCAGGCGCAAACGGCGCTTCCGGCCTCGCCTCAAACCAGCGCAGCGGAACTCTTGACGCAAGAAGAGCGGGACTGGCTGGCAAAGAACCAGAAGCGCATCGTTCTGGCGGTCGAAACCGGCTACGGGCCATTTGTTTTCCTTGACTCGAACGGTCAGTTCGCCGGCCTCGCCCACGAACACCTGCTCCTGCTCGAATCCAAACTCGGCATCCACTTTCAGCAGAAGCCTTTTACCTCTCTGGACGACGCCTTTGCCAAAATTCGCAGCGGCGAAGTCCACCTCATCAACGCCGTCACGCAAACCCCATGGCGCTCCGAATTCCTCTCTTTTACCTCGCCCTACATTTCAATACCGAATGTCATCATCGTGCGCAAGGAACGCACCGGCCAGATGCAAGAACAGGACCTCAAGGGGTTAAATGTCTCACTGGTGAAGAGCTACGCGGCAACCGAGCACCTGACGGAAAAACACCCCGGAATAGCCAGCCAGCTGGTGGTGGATGACCTGAGCGCCTTGCTTGACGTGTCATTTGGCCGCTCCGATGCAACCATCATTGACCTGGCGACGGCTTCCTACCTGATTCAGCAAAAGGGCATTACCAATCTTCGCGTCGCCGGCGAAGCAGAAAGCAGTATTGCGTTGTCCATCGGTTGCTCAAAAAATGAGGCCGTATTGTGCGGCATCATCCAGAAAGGGCTCGCTGCCATCACGATTGCCGAACGACGTGAAATTCGTGAGCGCTGGATCAACCCCGCCGGCGTGAGCATTTTCCTCGACTGGCGCTTCTGGCTTGCCGTCGGCGGCGTGTTGTTTCTCGTCACCCTCGTTCTTTTATGGAACCTGACGCTGCGCAAGCAAGTCGCCCTGCGCACCGCAGATATCGCAAAGGAAAAGGAGGCGCTCAAGGAAAGCGAAGACCTCTTCCACAGCCTGGTTCAGGGCGCCCCCTTCGGAATCATTGTGAGCAATCCGGAAGGCGGCGTTGAGTATCTGAACTCGGCCTTCACCGGGATCCTCGGATATACGATCGAAGACATTCCGGATACGTCGGTCTGGTGGCCACTCGCCTATCCTGACCCGGACTATCGGCTAGAAGTCATGGCGCAATGGCAGGAGGCTGTTCTCGGGCAAACCGAACACCATCCGGTGGAGCGAACCTTTACAGTACAGCATCGGGACGGCAGAAGCCGGCAGATCCGGTTCATCGCCGCGCCGCTGCTCAGCCGGCGAATCCTGGTCACCCTGGAGGACATCACGGAGCTCAAACATGCCGAGGAAAATCTGCGCGCCAGCGAGGCGAAATTGTTCACCATCCTCGAAAACGTCGATGCCTGCATCTACCTGAAGGATACGGACGGGCGCTATCTGTTCGCAAACCGCCCCGTACGCGACCTGTGGCAGGTTGCCAACATGGCGGGCATCGTCGGATTCGACGACGGAAAATTCTTTGACGAAACAACGGTAGCCAATATCAGGCGCAATGATCGCCGGGTGCTGGACGACGGCGAAACCTTGAGGGCCGAAGAAACAAATACCGTTCCTGCCACCGGCAAGACAGTTACGTATCAATCAACGAAGCTGCCGCTCCGCCTGAAAGACGGCAGCATCTACGCGCTATGCGGGATCTCCACCGACATCACC
>CAJAHZ010000246.1 GCA_903939665.1 uncultured Pseudomonadota bacterium
CCAGCCCCACGGCAAAGATCTCCAGCCACTCCGCTACGCCAATCGGTGCTGTGGCAAACAGGCGATTCATCAATGGCAAGTAAGTCAGCGCCAGTTGCAGGACGGCCATCGTCCCCACGCCGGCCCAGATCGCCGGATTGGAGAAGAAGCCGATGCTCAGGGCCGAGCGCTCAAGCGAACGGCAGTTGAACAGATAAAACGCCTCGACCATCACGAAGACATTGACCGCCACCGTGCGCGCCTCGGCCAGCGTGTGCCCCTGCCCCAGTTCGAGCATGAACAGACCAAACGATCCGGCCAGCAGCAGTACGCTGACCAGCACGATTCGCCAGACCAGCGCGCCGCTGAGAATGGCTGTTCCCGGCGGGCGTGGCGGGCGCTGCATGATGCCGCGTTCGATCGGCTCGAAGGCCAGCATCAGGCCGAGAAAAACCGCGGTGGTCATGTTGATCCAGAGAATCTGCAGCGGCGTGATCGGCAAGGTCGCGCCAGCGACAATGGCGGCGACGATGACCAGGCCTTCGCCAAAATTGGTCGGCAGCGTCCACGTAATGAACTTCACCAGATTGTCGTAGACGCCGCGCCCCTCCTCGACCGCCGCCTCGATGGCGGCAAAGTCGTCGTCGGTGAGCACCATGGCCGCCGCTTCTTTCGCCACCTCGGTGCCGGCCAGCCCCATGGCGATGCCGATGTCGGCCTGCTTGAGCGCCGGTGCATCGTTCACGCCGTCGCCGGTCATCGCCACCACTTCGCCGTCGGCCTGCAAGGCGCGCACCAGACGCAGCTTCTGCTCGGGTTCAACGCGGGCAAAAACGTTCACGGATTGCGCCACGGCGCGCAAGGCCTGATCGTCGAGCAAGGCCAGATCGCGCCCGGTTAAAACCTTGTCACCTGCTTTGGCAATACCAATCTGGCATGCAATCGACAACGCCGTCACGGCGTGATCGCCGGTGATCATCTTGACGACGATGCCGGCCGCGTGACAGGTCTTCACCGCAGCAATCGCCTTCGGCCGCGGCGGGTCGATCATGCCGACGAGGCCGATGAATTCAAGATTCGCATCAATCTGCGCGGCGTCAAACACCTCCCCCGCCCGCGGTCTCAAGCGCGCCACGGCAAGCACGCGCAACCCCTCGGCGGCCATCTCGCCGGCTACCTGCTCGATGCCCTGACACTCAATAGGCACGGTCTTTCCAGCCGCATCGAGCATGCTTGTCGAACGTGGCAAGAGCTGCTCGATAGCGCCCTTGAAGTAGGCGATCCGCGCCCCCTCGATTTCATGCAGCGTCGCCATGTACTGGCGTGCCGAATCGAAGGGAATTTCGTCAATCCGCGGAAACAGCCGGTGCAGGGTCTGCTCGTCCAGCCCGCCCTTGCGCGCCACCACCAGCAAGGCGCCTTCGGTCGGATCACCGGCAATCTCCCAGTGCCGCCCCGCTTTGCGCAAACCCGCGTCATTACACAAGGCGCCGGCTAGCAGGCACTCGCGCAGCGCGCCGGAAATCGCCGCGCCGCCACCAGCATCTTCACCACCGCTTTTTCCAATCTCGCCCGTCGGCGCGTAACCGCTACCGCTCACCGGAACACGCACGCCGCCGGCAAACAGCGCGCGCACCGTCATCTGATTCTCGGTCAGCGTGCCGGTCTTGTCCGAGCAGATCACCGTCGTACTGCCCAGCGTTTCAACTGCCGGCAGCTTGCGGATAATCGCGCGGCGTTTGGCCATGCGCGAAACGCCGATGGCCAGCGTGATCGTCATCGCTGCGGGCAAGCCCTCGGGGATGGCGCCAACCGCCAGCGCCACCGCCGCCATGAACATGTCGAAGGCCGACTCGCCGCGCCACAGGCCGACCGCAAAGGTAAACACGGCGAGCAGACCAATGGC
>CAJAHZ010000247.1 GCA_903939665.1 uncultured Pseudomonadota bacterium
AACCGTCGCGCAAAAACCCCTCTTCCCCCATCGGCCCGGCAGCAAAGCGGCGCCGAACTGGAGCAGGCGCAAAAACGCGTACAGGAGCTTGAAGCGCAGCAGCAGCGGCTGATGACCAGCACGCGCAGCAAAAAGACGGTTGGCGAGACACCGGACAAGGAAGCGCAGCCCGATCCGACGCCCGGCCTGAGCGGTCGCGATCTGGCGCAAAGCGCGCTGGCCATGGCGCGCCTTGAGGCCGAGATATCCAAGGACATTGACGAATACAACAAGCGGCCCCGCAAGAAAAACATTGGCACGCGCACTGACGAATATCGCTTTGCGCAGTATGTCGAGGATTGGCGGATGAAGGTCGAACGCGTCGGCACCCTTAACTACCCGGAAGCAGCCAAGGGCAAGCTGTCCGGCACTCTGATACTGACCGTCACAATCAAGAGCAGCGGCGTGGTCGACAAGGTCGAAATCAACCGTTCATCAGGGCATAAGATCCTCGACGATGCAGCACGCCGTATCGTCGTCATGGCCGGCCCCTACGCGGCCTTCCCCCCGGACATCCAGCGCGACACCGACATTCTCGAAATCACTCGCGCAGTGAACTTCACCAGCCAGAACAGTCTGGAAACCAAGGCGCGATAGAAAACATGAGCGACCTTTACTGCGTCTTCGGCAATCCCGTCGGCCACAGCAAATCGCCGGCGATCCACTCCGCGTTTGCCCGCCAGACCGGACAGGACATGCGCTATGAGGCAAAGCTCGCGCCGCTCGACGGTTTTGCTGAGGCCGTCCATGCCTTTATCCAAGCCGGCGGTCGCGGCGGCAACGTCACCGTCCCGTTCAAGGAAGAAGCCTGCCGCCTGAGTACGCGGCTCACGCCGCGCGCCGAACTGGCCGGCGCGGTGAATACATTGTGCTTCGACGGCGATGAAATTCTCGGCGACAACACCGATGGCGCCGGATTGACACGCGACCTCATGGTGAACCTTGACTGTACGCTGAAGGGCCGACGCATTCTGCTGCTCGGTGCTGGCGGCGCGGCACGCGGCGTGCTGGCGCCGCTGCTTGATGCGCAACCAGATGCACTGGTGGTCGCCAACCGGACATCCGGCAAAGCCCACGCGCTCGCCGCACGCTTTGCCGCACACGGCCCTGTCGTCGGCTGCGCCTATCCCGACCTCGCCGGACAATCCTTCGACCTAGTGATCAACGCCACCTCGGCCAGCCTCAGCGGCGAACTGCCGCCGCTGCACACCGGCATTTTCGCCACGGGCAGCCTGGCCTACGACATGATGTACGGCAAAGACGATACGCCTTTCATGGCATTTGCCGCACAGCACGGCGCGGCGCAAGTCGCCGACGGCCTCGGCATGCTCATCGAGCAAGCAGCCGAAGCGTTTTTTGTGTGGCGCGGCATTCGTCCCGACGGCGCGCCGGTCATGGCGCAACTGCGCGGCGCATGAAACGCCTGGGCCTCTGGCTGAAACGCATCACAGTCGCTCTGCTTGGCCTGCTGCTTCTCTATCAATTCTGGCTGCTTGGCTGGGTGCTGTGGTGGAGCCGCGTTAACCCGGACACCACCCGCTTCATGGAGATCCGGCTCGGTGAGCTGCAAGTAAAAGACCCGAAGGCGCAGCTGAAGAAACAATGGGTCGCCTACGAAAAAATATCGATCCATCTGAAGCGGGCGATCATTGCTTCAGAGGATGCCAAGTTCATTGATCACGAAGGATTCGACTGGGACGGCATCCAGAAGGCCATCGAAAAGAACCAGAAGAAAGGCAAGATCGTTGCCGGCGGCTCGACCATCTCGCAGCAATTGGCAAAAAACCTTTTCCTGACGCCATCGAAAACACCGTGGCGAAAAGCCGAGGAAGCCGTCGTGACCCTGATGCTCGAAACCCTGTGGAGCAAGCAACGGATCTTCGAGGTCTATCTCAACGTCATCGAATGGGGTAATGGCGTATTCGGCGCCGAAGCCGCCGCCCGCCACCATTACGGCACTTCTGCAGCGCAGCTGTCGGCAGAGCAGTCCGCCAGGCTCGCCGGCATGGTCCCCAACCCGCGCTTCTACGACCGCAACCGCAACGCGCCGGGGCTCGCCCGTAAAACGGGGGTGATCATGGCCCGAATGCCGTCAGCCGAGCTTCCCTGAAATCCCCGGAGATTGTCCGCGTTTTGTCAGTTTGCCGGTGCTAAAATGCGAGGCCCCTTGTCGCAGTGCGCCACCGCAACAAGACGACGAGAAGCCTCCGAGGGAAAACCGAGCCAGTCCCATGAGCGATGAAAGCAAGCTGACCGACGCTGAAATGCTGCAGCAACGCCTAGCCGAGGTGCGGTCTTTGCTCGCCCGGCAAAAGCTGGTGGAAGACCTGGTGCACCGACAGGACATGCCGCGTCAGGATCTCGTTGAAGAACTGGTGCACAAGCAGCGCCTCAACGAGCTCCGCCACAAGCTGGAGCGCATGCTGCCGGCGGACATCGCCCACATCCTCGAAGCCCTGCCGTCCGACGAGCGCCTGCAGGCGTGGAATGAGGTCAAGGAAGAACGCGGCGAGCGCATTCTCGAAATCCTGTCCGACGAGGTTCGCCAGGAACTGATTGGTGATAGCCACCACCGGAACGAGAAAACCACGATCAATGCGTTTGAACTGCGCAACGGCCGGCTCAGCCAGATCGTCGTCGAGGGCCCGAGGGACCTGAAAAACCTCAAACCCATCTGGGTTGACCTGGTTGCGCCAACCGTCGACATCCGGAACTGGGTGGGCAGTTTCTTTGACGTCCAGTTACCTGATCCAGGCAGCCTGACCGACCTTGAGGCCAGCGCCCGTTTTTATGTGGAAGACAACGGCGAGATCCACCTGCACTCGGATTTCCTGCTCGACATGCAGACCGAGTCACGCAACGTCGCGGTCGCTTTCATCCTGCACAAGGACATTCTTTTCTCGGTTCGCAGCGAAGAACTTCCCTCCTTCCGCCTGCAGCGGCTGCGTGCTCGCACCCAGCCTGGCTACGTTACCGACGGAACAGACGTGCTGCTCGACCTTTACGCAGCAGACGGCGAATACTCCGCTGACGCACTTGAGGACGTCTATGCCGATCTGGAAGTGGCCGGCAAGAAGGTGCTTAATCCGCATCTGCCGGATGATGAAGCAGCGCTGATCCTGGCTGAAATTGCCCGGGGCGAGGATCTGAACGGTCGCATTCGCCGCAATGTGCTCGACAACCGTCGCGCCTTGTCGTTTCTCATGCGGGGAAAATTTCTGACGGTTGACCAGCAGGAAGACGCCCGGCAGATTTTGCGCGACATTGAATCGCTTGACGGCCACACGTCGTTCCTGTTCGGCAAGATTAACTTCCTGATGGACGCAACCGTCGGCTTCATCAACATCAACCAGAACCAGCGCGTGTCGAAACTCACGACAATCAGCGTCATTTTCATGCCGATCAACATCCTGGCGGGCATTGGCGGGATGTCGGAGTTTTCGATGATGACGCAAGGCGTCCCCTGGCCCGTTGCCTACGGAATATTCACCGTCGGCATGATGGCCGTTGGCTGGACCACTTACATCACCTTGCGGCACCTTGAGCGCCGGGCGATACAAAAACGCTCCGAGGAAAGAAGGCTTTCCAAGTAAGCCTTCTTTCTCTTGCCTCAGCCCGCAGGGGCAAAGCCGCTACCAAGCCTTGAAGATCGCCTCGGCCGCCGCCACGGTGGCCGCAATATCAGCCTCGCTGTGCGCCGCCGAAACGAATCCGGCTTCGAAAGCCGACGGCGCGAAATAGTGCCCCGCGTCCAGCATGGCGTGGAAGAAACGGTTGAAAGCCTCTTTATCGCACGCCATCACCTCGGCATAGGTCTGCGGGCAAACCGCACGGAAGTAAAGGCCGAACATGCCGCCGACCGATTGGGCGGAAAACGTGACGCCGTGCTTCGCCGCTGCCGCAACCAAGCCTTCGCACAACTGCACCGTACGCAAAGTCAGCGTTTCATAAAAACCCGGCTGCTGCACCAGTCGCAGCGTCGCCAGACCGGCGGCTACTGCCACGGGATTGCCCGACAGCGTTCCCGCCTGATAGACCGGGCCGAGCGGTGCAATCTTCTCCATGATCTCGCGCTTGCCGCCGAAGGCACCAACCGGCATGCCGCCGCCAATCACCTTGCCGAGTGTCGTCAGATCCGGCGTGATGCCGTAGTAGCCTTGGGCACACTTTGGCCCAACGCGAAAACCGGTCATCACCTCGTCGAAAATCAGCACCGCGCCGTGCTTGGTGCACTGCTCACGCATGGCCTTGAGAAAAGCCGGTTGCGGCGCAATCAGGTTCATGTTGCCAACCACCGGCTCGACGATCACTGCGGCGATACGCGCGCCATGCTCGGCGAATGCGGCCTCAAGCTGCGCCACGTCGTTGTAATCGAGCACCATGGTGTGCTTCGCAAGATCGTCCGGCACGCCCCCGGAACTCGGGTTGCCGAAGGTCAGCATGCCCGAGCCGGCCTTCACCAGCAGGCTGTCGGAATGGCCGTGATAGCAGCCTTCGAACTTGATCAGCACGTCACGCCCGGTGTAGCCACGCGCCAGCCGGATGGCGCTCATCGTCGCCTCGGTGCCGGAACTGACCAGACGCACCATGTCGAGCGAAGGCAGCAGATCGCAGAGCAGGTCGGCCATTTCGATTTCAAGTTCGGTCGGCGCGCCAAAAGAGAGGCCTTTTGCCGCCGTTTCCTGGACGGCGCGAACGACCTCCGGGTGAGCATGGCCAAGAATCAGCGGCCCCCACGACCCGACGTAATCAAGGTAGACCTTGCCGTCGGCATCGGTCACCCGCGGGCCGGCGCCTTCAACAAAAAAACGCGGCACACCGCCGACCGAGCGGAAAGCGCGGACCGGCGAATTGACGCCACCGGGAATATGACGCTGGGCACGTTCAAACAGCTGCTCGTTGCGTGAGTTCATGATTTCTGTTTTCCTCGAAAAGTTGTTTATAGGCCAAGGCGCGGCCAGCAATGTCGGACGCCTCGAACAAATCGGTAATAACGGCCAGCAGGTCGGCGCCGGCAGCCAGCAGCGGCGCGGCCTTGTCTAGCGTGATGCCGCCGATTGCGCAAGCCGGCACCGGCAGTTCGGTACGGCAACGCAAAAACAGCGACAGGGGCGCTTGCTGCGCGAACGGTTTGGTCGGAGAAGGATAAACTGCGCCGAAAGCCACATAGTCCGCTCCCGCCGCCACCGCCGCCCGTGCGCGTTCGAAATCGGCATAGCATGAGGCACCGAGCAACTTGCCGGGAGGCAGTGCCTGTCGGGCGGCAGCCAGATTCCCGTCGGCGCCACCCAGATGCACGCCGTCGGCATTGATCGCCAGCGCAAGCGCAAGGTCATCATTGACGATGAGGCGCGCGCCGAAACGATGGCAAAGGTCCAGCAAAGCGTCAGCCATTTCGGCAGACTGCTGTGGATCAGCAAGCTTGTCACGGTACTGCAGAAGGGACACACCACCGCTTAGCGCAGCCTCGACTCGTGCCAACAAAAGCGGCGGCGCCAGCCCGTCCGGCGTAATGGCATAAAGACCGCGCAGCAAGGGCCGGACGGACTCAGGCATCCTCGCCCTCGCCCGCAGTCCGCGCCCAGAAAAATCGGTCGGGAATGTATTGC
>CAJAHZ010000248.1 GCA_903939665.1 uncultured Pseudomonadota bacterium
GCTAGCGCAGCCGCCGCATTGGGTAGGCAAGTCAGATTTGAGTTACGAACCGCCTGATCCGAAGCGAAGCCCCTTCGTCTTTGCCGATAATACGGCTGAATGCAAGGTCGGTAAAACGTTGCATGGCCGCAGATGGCTGGGGATGAAGCATGGCCCGCGAGGGCGAGCGGTCGACATCGTTCTGGACGCGCCATTCAGACCGAAATATACGCTTGCATAATGAATGGCCGCTTACACAATTTTGGCGCACGGCATGAATGTCATAGCGCACCGGCCAGCCATATGGTGATTTAAAGACTTCAGGCATCAAGGATTAAGTCTGGGTTCAAACTGCCGTTGATATTGTTGAGCGTGACCTTCCACGCTTGTAACCAACAAAGGAGCGATCCATGAACGTTGGTTCTGTAAGCAGTACCTATAGCCCCAACGCCCAAGCCACGCAGAAACAACCTGAAGCGGCGGAAGTGCGGAAGGCCGGGCGCGACAATGATGGTGACTCGGATGATGGGGCAGCAAAGATTGTTCAATCTCCGGCCCCCACCGTGAACACGAGCGGCCAGAAAATCGGCCAAATCATCAACGTCAGTGCTTGAGTAGTTCCCATATGCGTACATCTACCCCCTCAACGGGGTAGATGTACGCATACTCCTTTGTATTGCGGTCCGCCAAGCGTTGGCTGAATTTTCATGCCGCGCAGCACCACGGACACGGTAATCCAAATTTCCTAGCCGTTCGCCGCCTTGGTGCACTCCTTGATGCTGCCCCAGCGACCGGGGCAGTATTTCCAGCGAGATTTCTCGGAGCAAACCACCCGCGTGAAGAACGATTCCCGGTCGCAAGCAGCCAATTCGGCGCGCAAAACTGTTTTCCAGTCGGCAGCAGCGGGCTGTTTGCTTGCCGTCGCCGGCGAGACGGCAACGCTCTCCGGGGTAGCTTGACCTGCCTTCTTTTCGGCAGCATCTTTCTGGACGCTGCGCGCTTCTTCAAGCGGCTTCTCAGCGACTTTCTTTTCCGGCACAGGAGGCGCGGCAGGACGCAGCAAGAACCAGCCGACGAACAGCGCCAGCCCCGCGAGAGGCACGCCATAGCGCAGCAAGCGCGGCGTTTTCGCCGGCGCCGCAGCGGTCGCAATCAGCACCGTGGCATCGCCAGCAGACGACCCGGCGGTGCCCGGCTTGGCCATCGCTGACAAAGCGCTGCCTGCACTTTGAATCTTCTCCATCGGCCCGGGGCTGCGGTAATCGCTGCGCAGATCGGCGGCTACCTCGGCAGCATGCTGGTAGCGCTTGTCCGGGTCTTTTTCCATGGCGCGGGCGACGATGCGATCGAAGGCTTGCGGCAGGCGCGGGTTGCAACGCGACGGCAGGGATGGGGCGCCGTTGAGCACCTGATAAAGAATCGCGTTGAGATCGTCGCCAGCGAAAGGCGCACGCCCGGTCAGCATCTCATAGAGAACCGCGCCCAGCGAAAAGATATCTGAACGGCCATCGGCCTTCTGCCCGAGCACCTGTTCGGGCGACATGTATTTGGGCGACCCCAGGCTCGTGCCAACCATCGTGAGCGAGCCGCTGGGCAGCAAGGCGATGCCGAAATCGGCAATCTTCACGATGCCGCTATCGAGCACCATGATGTTGGCCGGCTTGATGTCACGATGCACAACCCCGTTGGCATGGGCGAACGCCAGCCCGTCAGCGATTGCGGCAGCGATCTCAGCGACACGTTCAAGCGGCAGAACGACGCCGGAATCAAGGATGTCGCGCAGCGAGCGTCCGGCAAGAAACTCCATGGCGATAAAGGCCAGATCGTCACTGCGACCGACGTCATGGATGGTCACGATATTCGGATGATTGAGCCGCCCGGCGGATTTGGCCTCCCGGAAAAAACGCTGCTCGAATTCCGCCGTTTCATCGCTGGTGAGACCAGCGCAAGCCACCGTCTTGATCGCCACCGTGCGCTCGATCAGCGGATCGTGCGCCTGATAGACGATGCCCATGGCGCCCCGTCCGAGCGTTCCGGTAATTTCGTAACGACCGAGATGAGTAAGTGACATGGGGTAGATGGACGGATCAGACAGAAGAGGAAATCGAGCCGCCGCAAAGGCGAGCTGCGATTCTGGGTTGATGCCTGAAGGCTGTCAAGGAAGCCGCCAACAGAAAGCTGCCGTGGCGAAAGCGGCGATCACACCCGCGCTTGTTGTGAAAAGTTTTTCTTGCACAGGAAGCCGGCGTGTCTTACCGTTAAACCCCCCCGACCGCAAGAAAACGCCATGACCACCACCGTTCGCATTCCGGACCGTCTCGAACAGACGCTGGCGCAGTATTGCGTCGAAGCGCGGCGCGGCAAGGCCGCCCTTGCCGAGAAGCACGGGCGAAAACATTTCCGGCGGGTTTGAAGCTGATGACTGCAGCGAACC
>CAJAHZ010000249.1 GCA_903939665.1 uncultured Pseudomonadota bacterium
AGACGCCACGAACCGAGTGGCAACTTCTCGCTGCCCGAAGCGATCAGCGCGCGGGTCATGGCGGCGGGGTTCATCAAACCGACGCCGCCAGCCGCCAGCTTGTACAACAGCACGGGCTGCTCAAAGAGACGGGTGAGTTGGGACAAGCGTTCGTTGCTGCCAACCGGACGCGGGCCGCAAATCCAAAGCGCGACGGTATCGCCACCGGCAAAAAAGAAATCGACCCGCCCGGAAAAATGCGTCTCGCTGACTTCCGCCGGTGGCGTAACACCCCCCTCAGGAATCTGCGTCAGGCGGCTATCGCCAAGCTGCGGGAGATAAGCGGCAAGGTCCCGTTGCGTCTCGATTTCGATCCGGGTGATCGAGGCGGGGGAAAAAATCTCCGTTTCCTGCGCCGAGCCAACGATCAAGGTTCGTGCAGAAAACAACTGACCCGAGCGCCGCAGGCTCTCAAGAATTTCCTGAATGCCGGCCTCATCCGCCTGAGTGAAGCGCCGTGTACGATTGGCAGTGGTCACGATGGTAACGGCAATCGACATGATTTTCTCCTCAGGAAAACGGTTAAAAAAATCTCTACAGAAAAATTGAGGAAGATTTCACGCGCTTACGCCTTCGGCTTTTTGCGTCGTGCAGTACATTACCGACTCGCCAGTGATGACCTCCTCGCCGCTCACCGAACACACCGCATCAAGGATGCAGCGCCGTTTGTCGATCAGGATTTCGCGTACCGTGACGGTTGCCGTGACCGTATCGCCGATGCGCACCGGCGCCCGGAAGCGCATCGCCTGGCTCATGTAGACCGCACCCGGCCCGGGCAACTTGTTGGCCAGCACGGCCGAGATAAAACTGGCCGACAGCATGCCTTGCGCAATGCGACCACCGAACTGCGTTGTCTTCGCCCATTCCTCGTTGAGATGCACGGGATTGGCATCCATTGAAATGCCGGCAAACAGAACGACATCGGCTTCAGTGACCGTTTTGGCAAGACTGGCACTCATGCCGGGTTGCAGGTCTTCGATGTTGTAGCCGCCAAGGGAATTCATGAGCACTCTCCGTTAACAGGACTTCAAAGCGCCTTCAGATAAGACTCGCACGCAGCGAAGCGCAGCAAGGCGCCGATAACGAGATCAAGGAAGCCCAAAATGTGCACCGGCTTTTCAGCCGAGATCCAGGCTTTCCCGGTTGCGCCGATCGGAATATGGACGCCCGGCGGATCGTCGAATTCGAGAATGACGGTCCGACCGATCGCGTGACTGCCCTGCACTACATGCTGGGCGACACTCTGCGGAACAGGCAAGAGGTTACCCTGCGCCTCCCCGGTCGATTCTGTAATGCTGTGCACCCGTGCCCGAAATATTTTCCCCGGATAGGCATCGACAAAAAATTCGGCGAATGCGTGCGGCTTGATGTACTCATAAACCTGATCCGGAATGCGCAACTGGATGAATTTTTTCGTGGTGAACATGTGGATCGCCGCTGGGCGTGATTCCCCGAAGTACTGCCCTTCGGACGAGTACTGCACGGCCACCTGCCCGTCGACCGGTGCGACGACCAGCGCGCGATCGATCTTCCACTGCAGATCCGCGATATCCTGGTCAGCCTTGATCACCAGATCCCGCTGCGTTTGCACTTCAGCAAGCTTGGCATCGTATTCCGATTGCGGGATGACCTCGCCGCGCAGTTTCGCCAACCGCTTCAGGTCGTTCTCCAGTTTGCTCAGCTGCGTCTGCAGGCGCGACGTTTCCGCTCGCTTGGCCTCCATCTGGATTTCATAGCGATCGGTCTTGAAATGATAGACCGGATCGCCTGCCTTCAGCTTCTGGTTATGTGTGACAAAGATCTTGTCAATTTCACCGCCTGCCGGGGTATTCAGAATGATATGCGGCGCTTCGACCGTCGTCGATGCCGTCAGGTCGAGGAAAGCCAGGAAGCGGGTAAAGGTCAAAATCATGAAGAGCAGGAAGACCGCGCCGCAACCCATGGCGACCAGATTGCCCAGCGTGCGCTTGACGACACCAAACTTCAGCAGCAACCAGCAGACCAGCACATACGGTACGAGTAGGATTTTCATGCTTTTGCGCCCCCGCTTGCCGTAGACTTATCCACAACCATCAAGCCGGCTTCAATTGGCCCGGTGGCTTTGTTCCGCTCGACCGCCCCTGCCGCTTCAGCAACGCCTGATTGCGCTGCGTCATCTTCATCCTGGGGTGTTCGCGAACGACGCAGAACGCGCACAAACCAGTCCTCGGTCGCATTCCAGTCAACAAAAGCGAGGAACAGCGCCACCGCCCATACCCAGTGCAAGAACAGCCCCAGAAGGGTCAATGCGCTGACAAGATCGGCCTGCCGCATTCTCTTTTGGTCGGCTTTATGCTTGGGAATTTCGTGCAGGTGCCAGCCCACCATCAAGCCCGCCACAAGGATGGCGAGGAGGAATGGCAACAGGATATAGAGCAGCCAGTCGGCATCGAGAATCGTCCGATAAATACCGAACGGTTCGTTGATAAAATAACCTTCCGGCTTCGGGTCGGCGTACACATGGAACAGCATCAGAATCCTCCTCCCAGCGCTTTGAAATACTGGCTGCGCGCAGTCAACTGGCTGAGGCGGGCATCCGCCAGAGACAACTCCGCGTTCAGCACCTTGACGGTCTCCGCGAGCACTTCGAATTTGCTTGAGCGACCGGCGTCGTAACTTTTCTCGCTCAGCACCATCGACTGCTTGCGTGTTTTCACTTCGTCCTCGACCGACTTGACCTCGCGATCGCTCGTATCGAGAAGCACCAGTGCTTCATAGGCATCGCGAAAAGCGACCGAAACCGTGTATTGATAGTGGGCCAGCGCCTTCTGCTTCCTTGCCTCGGCGCCATCCACCTTGGATTGCACCAGGCCGGCATCGAAGATCGGGCCGGTGAGCCCGGCGCTGGCATCCCAGAACAAAGGCATTCCGGAAATCACCTTTGACGTGGAGACGATAAATCCGGCCAGCAGCGACAGAGTCAGGCGCGGATAATTCTCGGCCCGCGCGCTGTTGACGTCGGCATGTGCAGCAACCAGCAACAACTCAGCCGACGCGACATCCGGGCGACGCAGCAGCAGAATCGGATCGACTTCCTTCGGCGTATCGGGCACCTGCAAATCCGCGCCACGCTGCAGGGTCTGCGCCATTGCCCGCGGACTGCGCCCGACGAGCAACTGCAGCGCCAGTTCGGTTTTAGCTACGGCCGCTTCAATGGACGGGATACGGGCTTCGGTCGCGGCGAACTCTGCCAGACTCTGTCGATAGGCGAGTTCGGTTCCCACATCCGCCTTCCAGCGGCGGTACTCCAGATTGGACACGGTCTTCAGATTAACGGCAGCATCCCGGGTGATGCCCAGCTTGGCATCGAGCACACGGAGCTGGAACCAGGTTTCTGCCACCACGCTTGAGATCGACAGGCTTGTCGCATTGCGTGTGTGCTCGGAAGCCGCATAGCGGGCAAGTGCCGCATCGTTCGTCTGCCTGATGCGATCCCACAGATCGATTTCCCAACTGACGCCGGCACCGATCGATCCTGTCGACGTGATCTTCTCAAAATCCCCGGCCTGTCCAAAGGTCAATTGCCGCTTTGTCGAGCCGAGCTTGGCGGCGCCGTCGACGCGAGGAAAAAGCAATGCGCGGGCCGATTTGGCGTTGGCCAGCGCTTCGTCTACAGCGGCCGCCGCCTTGGCGAGATCCTTGTTGTTTTCCAACGCCTCCGCAACCAGCCGATCAAGAACGGGGTCGCCAAAAACCTTCCACCATTGGCGATCCAGCGACAGGGGTTTGATGGGTGCTGCCGGCACCTCGATCTGTGGCTTCTCATACTCCGGCCACATGGTCGAGCAGGCAGTGGTGCCAAGCGCGACCAGCAGAAGAAGTAGACGAAGGTTAAGACTCATGATGCTGGCCTATTGGGAATGCACCTGGAACGCCGGGCGCTTATCAGTTCTTCATTGGCGGAAATATCGTTTTCAATCGTAGGTATCCCGGCGCGCATCAGACTTCTGCCGGCGCCTTTCAGTCACTTCCTTTTTTTGGAAGCGGCTGAAAACAAAGTGGTTCAAATTTACCGTCTTCCCTATGACGTAGCTATACCGGGGGTGGCGTATTTCAAGTACCCGCTTCAGGGTAAATCCCAACTCGTGCCAACCTGTACCACGCGCTTATCAGGCCGGATTTACCGTAAATACGGTAATTGAAATACGCCACTGCGGGTATAGCTCTGTCATATCGCAATCGTTAGATTACAAGAACGCTCCTTGCCGGCACTTTTTGAAAATAATCTGCCGAAAAGACAAGTAAATCGATGCAGGCGTGCCGTGCGCTTTCCATGGGTGAGAGCGCTATGGCTGCTCAATGAATGCAGCACCGAGTCAGCGAACCGAAACTTAAGGAAATCATGATGCCCAGGACATTGAACAAAAACACGAGTGGCTTGCCCGTCAACCGGATGCCGTTTGCGCTGTCAGAGATGGCCGGCGGAATGAATGCGGCCCTGCAGCCTTGGGGAGCCGCTGGCGAATACATGATCGATGCCATGCAACGCACCGTTCTTTTCTGGGACGTATTGCGCAGACGCAGCCAGCAGTACTACTCGCAGAAGGAGAAGGCCATTCCGCACGTCCTGCGGTTCGGTGTCGAGCCCGTGATGGACGGTCGCACGCTTGAACGACCGGTCAACTACTTGCTGGTGCGCGTCAAGCCGCCCGAAGAGATGGTCATCGACCTGAAAAAACGTCCTTTCGTGGTGGTCGATCCACGCGCCGGGCACGGGCCGGGGATCGGCGGCTTCAAGGCCGACAGCGAACTCGGCGTCGCCATGCGCGCAGGCCATCCCTGCTATTTCGTCGGCTTCACCCCCCATCCGATGCCCGGCCAGACCATCGAAGACATCATGGCCGCCGAGGCGCTGTTCATGGAAAAAGTCATCGAGCTGCACCCCGATGCCGAGGGAAAACCCTGCGTCATCGGCAATTGTCAGGCGGGCTGGGCGGTGATGCTGGTTGCCGCAGTTCGGCCTGAACTGTTCGGCCCGATCATCATCGCCGGCTCCCCCCTATCTTACTGGGCCGGCGAGGAAGGACAGAACCCGATGCGCTATACCGGCGGCCTGGCGGGCGGCAGCTGGCTAACCGCGCTCACCAGCGACCTCGCCAACGGAAAATTTGACGGCGGCAATCTGGTCGAAAACTTTGAAAATCTCAATCCGGCCAACACCTTGTGGACCAAGAATTACACGCTCTGGGCGAAGGCGGATACCGAAGGCGAACGTTTCCTTGAGTTCGAAAAATGGTGGGGGGGGCACGTTCATCTCAACGGTGAGGAAATCCAGTGGATCGTTGATGAGCTATTTGTCGGCAACCGGCTATCCACCGCCCGGATCATCACCCGTGAGGGCGTCAGGATCGACATGCGCAACATTCGCTCGCCGATTATCTGTTTCTGCTCCAAGGGCGACAACATTACGCCGCCGCCACAGGCACTGGGCTGGATCGTCGATCTCTATGCCAAGGATGACGATATCCGCGCCTGCGGCCAGACCATCGTCTATGCCATTCACGAAGACATCGGCCACCTCGGCATTTTTGTTTCGGGCGGGGTCGCCAAGAAAGAGCATCAGGAATTCGCGTCAAATATCGACCTGATCGACGTGCTGCCGCCCGGCCTTTACGAGGCGGTACTAACCCCCAAAACAAGCGACGTGGTCAATCCGGATCTGGTTGGCGGCGAGTGGATCGCGCGCTTCGAACCACGCACGCTGGACGACGTCCGGGCCATCGTCCGTCCCGATCCCGAAAACGAACGCCGCTTCGCAACGGTGCAGCGGATTTCTGAAATCAACCTCGGTTTGTATCGCACCTTCCTCCAGCCCATGATCCAGGCATCGGTCAATGAACAGACCACCGAATGGCGGAACAAGCTCAATCTCTCCGAACTGCCCTTTGCGCTATTTTCGGAACGCAACCCGCTCATGCGCGAGGTCGCCGAGATGGCTAAACAGGTACGCCAGAACCGGCAGCCGGCCTCGCCCGATAACCCGCTTCTCAAGTGGCAGGGCATGATCTCGGACGGGATCATTGCGGCCCTTGACGGCTACCGCGATCTACGCGACAGCCACATGGAAAAACTATTTCTGACGCTTTACAGCTCGCCTTTGCTGCAGGCCATGGTCGGGCTGCGTGCCTCGGACGCACCCCCGCGCGGACTACCCGGGATCGAACCGGAGCGCCTCGAATTTATCCAGCGACGGATCGCCGAACTTAAAGCCCGTATTGGCGAGGGTGGCGCTCGCGAAGCGGCGGTCCGCGCGCTGGTCTATATCGGCATGGCCGGGCCGGGCGTCGATGAGCGCGCGTTCAACGAACTGCGCCGGATGCGTGCAGCGCAAGGCGGTATGACGTTACAGGACTTCAAGCAGACCCTGCGCGAACAATTCTTTAGCCTCATGCTCGACTGCGACGGGGCGCTTGCTGCGATCCCGAAAATGCTGCAAACCAGCCCTGCTGAAGGCGCACGCCTTCTGGAGATCCTCCGCCGAACTGTAAACGCCACCGACAGCATGAAAGAAGAAAGATTAAAGCGACTGGCGCGCATTGAAAAACTGTTTGGCGGCGTCGGGCAAGACGAACGCGCCCTCCTCCAGGCCAGTTGATCGGCATCGACAAGAGAGAAAATCATGGAACGCAAACACGAAAAATACGACCGCCTGATCGCCCGCTGCAAAGCTTTGACGCCGCTGCCCACCGCCATCGTTCACCCCTGCGACGAAAGCTCGCTCCGAGGCGCGGTGGAAGCTGCAGAAATGGGGATTCTGCAGCCGATCCTGGTCGGCCCGCGTGAAAAAATCGAAGCTGTAGCAGCACAATTCAAGCTCGACATCTCCCGCTACGAACTGGTGGACGCGCCGCACAGCAAAGCCGCGGCAGAGGTAGCGGTACGACTGGCGCGCGAAGGCAAGGCTGAGATGCTGATGAAAGGCAGCCTGCACACCGACGAACTGATGGGTGCCGTAGTGCGCAGCGCAACCGGGCTGCGCACCGGTCGACGCATCAGCCACGCCTTCATCATGGATGTACCGAAGCTCGATCGGGCGATCGTCGTCACCGATGCGGCGATCAACATCTTCCCGACATTGGAAGACAAGATGCATATCGTCCAGAATGCCATTGACCTCTGCCACGCTTTGGGCTTCCCGCAGCCGAAAGTGGCGATCCTGTCCGCCATGGAGACCGTCAACCCCACCGTGCCATCGACGGTGGAAGCCGCCGCCCTGTGCAAGATGGCCGACCGCAAGCAGATCACCGGCGGCATTCTGGACGGCCCGCTGGCCCTCGACAACGCCATCGACCTGACGTCGGCACGGATCAAGAAGATCGACTCGCCGGTGGCGGGAATGGCCGACATCCTCGTGGCGCCCGACCTGGAAGCCGGCAATATGCTGGCCAAGAGCCTGACCTTCATGGCCGACGCCGATGCCGCCGGCATTGTACTTGGCGCCCGGGTGCCGATCATTCTCACCAGCCGCGCCGACTCGGTAACGACCCGACTGGCGTCCTGTGCCGTGGCTGCACTGGTTGCCCAGGCCCGGCGGGAAAATGCAAACAAGGCGGTGACATCATGAGCGACGCAATTCTGGTCATCAACGCGGGGTCTTCCAGCATCAAATTCTCGCTTTTTCTGGAACGTGGCGACGCGCTTGACTTGCTCCTCGGCGGGCAACTTGAGGGGCTATACACCACGCCACGCTTCAAGGCCAAGGGCGCCACCGGCGCCATCATCGGCGAAAAAGAATGGCCGCAAGGCCAGGCGTTCGGCCACGACGGCGGCATCGCCTATCTAGCCGATTTTTTGCGTGAACAACTCGGCGAACACAGGCTTGCCGCCGTCGGCCACCGCGTGGTGCATGGCGGTCTCGACTACGCCGCACCGGTGCGCCTGACTGCCGGGATTGTCGACCAACTGGAACAACTGGTCCCGCTGGCGCCTTTGCACCAGCCGCATAACCTGACACCGATCCGCCTATTGCTGGCCAATCGCCCGGAACTCCCGCAGGTGGCCTGCTTCGACACCGCGTTCCATCGCGCTCAACCGGCAGTGGCCCAGGCTTTTGCGCTACCGTCGGCGATGACTGATCGTGGCGTGCGTCGCTATGGTTTTCACGGTCTCTCCTACGAATACATCGCATCCGCTCTGCCACAGCATGACCCCAGCGCCGCAAAGGGACGCACCGTGGTTTTACACCTGGGCAACGGCGCCAGCATGTGCGCCATCCAGAGCGGCAAGAGCGTGGCCAGCACCATGGGCTTCACCGCCGTCGACGGTCTGCCGATGGGCACCCGCTGCGGCAACCTGGATCCGGGCGTCATCCTCTACATGATGGATGAGTTGAAGATGGATACCCGCGCCATCGAAAAACTGATCTATCAGCAATCCGGCCTGCTCGGTGTCTCGGGCATATCGAGCGACATGCGCACCCTGCTGGATTCCACCGACCCGAAGGCAAAATTCGCGGTTGACCTGTTCGTCTACCGTGTTGCCCGTGAACTGGGCTCACTCGCCGCCGCCATGAACGGCGTCGACGCGCTGGTGTTCACCGCCGGTATTGGCGAACACTCCGCACCGATCCGTGAGCGCGTCTGCCGTGCTGCCGCCTGGCTCGGGGTGGAACTCGATTCAACAGCCAATGCCGCCGGTGGTCCGCGCATCAGCACGGCAAGCAGCCGGATTCCGGCGTGGGTGATTCCGACCAATGAAGAACTGATGATCGCCCGCCATACCCGGCACATTCTCGGCAGCATCCGGTCACGGTAAAAACATGAGCATGCAATGGGCGACGGTTGGCCGGGAGATTTTCCGGCGACACATCCAGATGAACTGGCACCGCTGGTTTTCGCTCAAGAGCTACGTCTTGTCGGCGCTCTGGGTCGTCCCTTTCATCGCAATGTTTGCTGAGCAGGTTCTCGTTCGCCTGGCGGATGTCGTTGGCAGCTGGCTCGTCGAGTCTGAAAGCATCGGCCAAAACACGCTATTTTTTTTCGCAAGCGCGGCGGGCACACGATCGATGCTGGAGACGATCGTCTCGGCGACATTGTCTTTTCTCGTTTTTACCTTCGGTTCCCTGCTGGTGGCCATCCAGGTTGCGGGCGGTCAATACACGCCACGCGTTATCGCAACGATTTTCCTGCGCGACAACGTCGTCCGCTTCTGCGTCGGCCTGTTTGTCATTACGCTGCTTTGCGCGATTAGAACATTGCGGGAGATGGACGCAACGGTCCATCAATTAAACACGGTGCTGTCGGCGATACTCGGAATAGTCAGCATCATGACTTTTCTGTTTCTCATCGACTACGCGGCGAGAATGTTACGCCCGGTCAGCATTGTCGCCCGCGTCGGAGAATCAGGACTCGCCGTTATCAAGAGCGTCTATCCGGAAAGAAGCACGCGCACGCGCGCTGTAGCATCCACCCGCAGGCTCGCCTCCCCGGCCCGGGTAGTCGTCCACAAGGGCAACTCAGGCGTGGTGCTCGCCGTGGATCTGGCGGGACTGTTTGCGCAAGCCCGGCATTACGGTGGAATCATTGAATTTGTCCCGCAGGTAGGCGACTTTCTGTCGGTGGAAGAACCCCTTTTCCGGCTGTACGGTGGCGCCAGCGCCATTGACGAGCGTCAGTTGCGCGCAGCGGTCGCGCTCGGTACAGAGCGCACAATGGAGCAGGATCCGAGCTTTGCCTTCCGAATTCTGGTCGATATCGCAATCAAAGCCTTGTCCGCGGCCATCAACGACCCGACGACTGCCGTCCTCGCCATCGACCAGTTGCACCGTCTGCTGCGACAGGTCAGCCTGCGCGACTTGCACGGTGAGGAATTTCGTGACGAAACGGGCGAACTGCGGCTCGTTTTCCGTACGCCGAACTGGGAGGATTTCGTGCACCTCGCGTGCACCGAAATACGCCATTGCGGCGCAGGCAGCATCCAGATCGTGCGCCGGATGCGTTCGCTGCTGGAAAATCTCTTGCAAACCTTGCCGCAGGATCTGCATGCCGAGTTGCGCCAGCAACTGGACCTTCTTGATCGCACGATCGATGGGCGCTACACGTTTCCAGAAGACCTTGCGCTGGCACGTATCGCCGATTCACAGGGCCTCGGCGGGGCATTGGGCATCCCCCCCGCGAGCGAAGCGCCAATTGACGAAGAAAAAATCGCCGCAAGGAGCGCATTTCAGCTTGGGCAAACTGACCCTGTGCGTCGGGGGTCTTCGCAAACGCGGGTGGGCACCATAGCGAAGGCGGGATCATGACGGCCGCCGATGACGGGCCGGTCAGCGCCGACGACGCACTGGCGCGCCTGATGGAAG
>CAJAHZ010000250.1 GCA_903939665.1 uncultured Pseudomonadota bacterium
ACGGCAATTTACCGACCTGTTTGGTCAGTACGTGCCGCCCGAGTTGGTCGACGAAATGGCGCGCGATCCGGAGCGCTACAGCATGGAGGGCAAGAACGAGGAATTGACCGTTCTCTTTTCCGATGTGCGCGGTTTTACAACGATCTCCGAAGGGCTGTCGCCAAAGGAGCTGACCCTGCTGATGAATGAATACCTTGGAGCGATGACCACGGTCATTCGCAATAACCGGGGTACGCTCGATAAGTATGTCGGAGACATGATCATGGCATTCTGGGGCGCGCCGGTAGCTGATGCAAATCACGCGCAAAATGCGGTCAATACGGCACTTGAAATGCAGCGTGAGCTGCGCAAACTCGATGAGCCGTTCAAGGCACGCGGCTGGCCGGCGCTGCACATCGGCGTCGGCATCAACACTGGGGCAATGACGGTTGGCGACATGGGGTCAAAGGTGCGTAAAGCCTACACGGTGATGGGCGATGCGGTGAATCTCGGTTCGCGGCTGGAGTCGATTACCAAGCAGTACGGTGTCGGGATCATTGTCAGCGAGACGACGAAAGCGGTCGTCAAGAATTTCGTCTATCGTGAACTTGATCGGGTTCGCGTCAAGGGTAAGGATGAGCCGGTGGGCATTTTCGAACCGCTTGGCGTGCTGACCGAACTCGACAAGGCAACGCAGGACGAGCTCAAGCTCTGGAACCAGGCATTGCGTCTATATCGCGCACAGGACTGGGATCAGGCCGAACTGCAGCTTTATAATTTGTCGCGCATGAGCCCCGACCGCTATTTGTATCAGCTGTACACCAAGCGCATTGCCCTCCATCGCGCCAACCCTCCGGGTGAGGCTTGGGATGGGGTGACAACTTTTGAGACGAAGTGATGGTTCGTGCTTCAGTGATCGACCGCGGTGCGCCCCGCCGCTTTGCGGCCTGTTGCCTTAGAGGCTGCCAAAGCAGCCCGTCGGAGACAAGATGAAAGTCAGAATTCTTGGATGTAGTGGAGGCATCGGAGGGCGCCATCTGCGCACCACCTCGATGCTCGTCGACCACGATATTCTGATTGACGCGGGGACGGGGGTCGCCGATCTTTCGCTCGCAGAACTGGCGATGATCGATCATGTGTTCATCACGCATTCGCATCTCGATCACATCGCATCGCTGCCCTTGATGATCGACTCGATTGCCGACATGCGCGACAAGCCGCTGACGATCTATGCGACCGATTCAACGCTTGAAATTATCAAGAACCATATTTTCAACTGGGCGATCTGGCCGGATTTTTCCGAAATTCCGAGCCGGGAAAATCCGGTGATGCAATACAAGGCCATACGTCTTGGCAAAAAGACCCGTCTCGGTGATCGCAGCATCACCGCCCTTCCGGCCGAACACACCGTGCCGGCCGTCGGCTATCACCTCGACTCGGGCGCTGGGAGCTTTGTCTTTACGGGCGATACAACATGCAATGACGCCCTTTGGCCGGTGGTTAACAAGATAGCCAATTTACGTTTTCTGGTCATTGAAACCGCCTTTTCGAATCGCGAAAAGCGGCTGGCAACGATGTCAAAACACTTGTGTCCCAGCATGCTGGCTGAAGAGCTGGCTAAGCTGGCGCGCGATGCGGAAATTTACATTACCCACCTGAAGCCCGGTCAGATCGAGTTGACGATGAGTGAAATTGAAGAATGTGCGGGCGATTTCAAGCCGAAGATGTTGCAGAACAACCAGATCTTCGAGTTTTGAGCGCGCAGGAAAATCCGGAAGAACACCCATGAATCCAGCAAGTGTTGATGTGCAAACCCTGCGCCGTTTCGAGCCCATCAGTGCGCTCTCCGATCTGCGTCTGAGCGAACTCGCCAGCCTGTGCAGCGCCGACAAGATCAAGCGGGGCTTCGATCCATTTCGCTTGCGTGGTCCGCAAGGGCAGTCGGTCTATTTGTTGTCGGGGGAGTTGAAGATAGCCTTCGCCGATGGCTCTTCCAGCGTTATCGTTGGCGGCAGCGAGGCGTCGGTGTGGCCCCTGGCCAAGCGTTCGCCTGCCGTGCTCGATGCAAAAGCGATAACGGATGTCGAACTGCTTCGTATCGACGACGAAGTACTCGATATCATGATCACCTGGGACCAGTTGACGGCTGGCGTTGAAACGCCCGCACAGGTGCCTGATGCAACCGACTGGCGCATGATGTCCGGCGCTTTTCGTTTGCAGAGCCTGACCGATGGCGCGCTGTCGCGTTTGCCTTCAGCCAGTATTGATGCCTTGTTTCAGCGTTTTGAACGGGTCAAGGAAAGGGCCGGTGAAGTGATCGTTCGCGAGGGCGATGAAGGGGATTACTATTACATCATCGAGTCGGGGCACTGCGAGGTGACGCGAAAGGTGGGCGGCGTCGATATGGCGTTGGCCGACCTCAGGGCCGGCGATGCTTTTGGCGAAGAAGCGCTGGTCGCCGAGAGCCGGCGCAACGCCACGGTCCGCATGAAAACGGGTGGTGTTTTGTTGCGCCTGAAAAAGCAGGACTTCATCGAGTTGTTGCGCGAGCCGCTGCTGAAGCGCCTGTCTCGCGAGGCTGCCGAGAAGCATGTGGCGGCTGGTGCGGTGTGGCTTGATGTACGTTATCCCTCCGAGTACCAGCGTGATCGTTTGCCGGGGGCCGTGAACGTCCCCTTGAATGAAATTCGTAACGCTATTGGCCTGCTCGATCGCGAGCGGGAGTACATTGCTTATTGCCAGAGTGGTCGGCGTAGTTCGGCAGCGGCTTTTCTGTTGTCGCAGCGTGGCTACCGTGCCGGCTGGCTTGAAGGCGGCCTGGCAGTAGCGGGCAGTTCCTGAGCGAAATTCAAATGGCAGCCAATCAAAAAATGGAAAATAGCAACACGGGTGATATGAGTGGCCGTCTGGTTTTCTTGAAGAACCTCCAGACGGTAACCAACAAGATTCACGCGACCAACAACACCGACGAAATCATGCTCGAGATGTCGCAGGATATTTGCGAGTTGTTCAACTGCGATCGTCTGACCATCTATGTGCTCAGTGAAGACAAGCAGAGCGTTGTCTCCAAGGTGAAGACCGGGCTCAATTCCTTCAAGGATCTCAAACTGCCGATCTCGGAGCAAAGCGTTGCCGGCTATGTTGCCGGCACGCGCAAGGCAGTCAATATCAGCGACGTTTACGACGACGTTGAGTTGAAGAGTTACAGCCCGCGCATGCAGTTTCTCAAGGAGGTCGACAAACGAACCGGTTATCGATCGAAGCAGATGCTGGTCGCACCGATTCTTGATGCGCAGAATGCCGAGTTGATCGGCGTCGTCCAATTGATCAATAGTCGCTCGGATGCGCCGTTTTCCGGGGTGGCCGAGGAGGGGGTGCAAAGCCTGGCGCAGACCTTGGCAATTGCCTTTACGCAGCGCCAGAAACCGCGCCAGTCAGTGCGCTCGAAATACGACGCCCTGGTTGCCGATGCGATCATTTCGACCGACGAACTTGACCTTGCGCAGCGTTCTGCGCGGCGCAAGAATGTCGACCTCGAAGACGTTTTGATGAAGGAGTTCCAGGTCAAGCTGCCGGCCATCGGCGCGGCCTTGTCGAAGTTTTTTGGTGTCGCCTATGAGCCATTCAAAGGCGACCGCATCAAGCCGATGGATCTTCTGAAGAACCTCAAGCGCGACTACGTTGAAGCCAATCACTGGCTGCCGGTTGAAGAAACGCAGGAAGGGCTAGTCGTTCTTTCGATGGATCCGGAGCGGATCAAGAGTTCGCGGATCGTCAACAACATTTTCCCGAAGAGCAAGATTGTCTATCGCGTTACCACCAACCGCGAGTTTGCGCAGACGATCGACCAGTATTTTGGCGCCTTGTCCGATATCGCTTCGGTCGGCGATCTCTTGTCGGACATGGGGGAGGATGAGTCTGGCGATCCGGGCAGCGCCAGTACGGACGAACTTGCGGGCGCTGCCGACAACGAGCTGGTTCGACTGGTCAACAAGATTATCATCGAGGCTTACCAGCAAGGCGCTTCGGATATTCACATCGAGCCCCGGCCAGGTAAAGAAAAGACACTGATCCGTTTTCGCAAGGATGGCTCTTTGTCGCCCTACATCGAGATACCCTCGTCGTATCGCAGCGCGCTGATCGCCCGCATCAAGATCATGTGTGACCTCGATATTTCCGAGAAGCGCAAGCCGCAGGACGGCAAGATCAAGTTCAAGAAATGGGGCCCGGTCGATATCGAACTGCGCGTTGCGACCGTGCCGACGGCGGGTGGCATGGAAGACGTTGTGATGCGCATCCTCGCCGCCGGCGAGCCGATTCCGCTCGACGACCTTGGCGTGACGCCGCACAACCTGGAGCGGCTGAAGTCGATTGTCTCCAAGCCCTACGGCCTGTTCTTCGTCTGTGGCCCGACTGGTTCTGGCAAGACCACCACGCTGCATTCGATTCTCAGCTTTATCAACAAGCCGGAAACCAAAATCTGGACTGCTGAAGACCCGGTCGAAATTACCCAGAAGGGCCTGCGTCAGGTGCAGGTGAATAAGAAAGCCGGGCTCGATTTTGCGACGGTCATGCGTTCCTTCCTGCGCGCTGACCCCGACGTGATCATGGTCGGCGAAATGCGCGACAAGGAGACGGTGTCGATCGGTATCGAAGCCTCGCTCACCGGTCACCTGGTATTTGCCACACTGCACACCAACAGCGCGCCGGAGTCGATCAACCGGCTGCTCGACATGGGCATGGACCCCTTCAACTTTGCCGATGCCCTGCTCGGCATTCTGGCGCAGCGTCTCGCCAAACGCCTGTGCAAGTCGTGCAAGGAGGCGTACCAGCCGGAGCCTGAGGAGATCAAACAACTGATCGCGGCTTACTGCGAAGATATGGTCAATACCGATCACTGGAAGAAAGACCCGAAGGCCGCAGCCGAAGCCGTGCACGCCGAATGGCTCAAGCATTACGGAAAAGACGGTAAGTTTACGCTCTGCCGCGCCAAGGGCTGCGATGCCTGCAGTGGCAGCGGTTACAAGGGGCGCGTCGGCCTGCATGAGTTGCTGGCCGGCACCGATCCCTTGAAAAAGCAAATTCAGGAACACGCCCGCGTCGCCGAATTGTTTGCGACGGCGCTTAACGAGGGAATGCGTACCCTCAAGATGGACGGCATCGAAAAGGTCATGTCCGGCATTACCGACATGAAGCAGGTTCGTTCGGTCTGCATTAAGTAGGAGGTGTATCGTGGAGACGACCGACGACTTGTTTCAGCGGCTGGAACAATTAAACGCCATCGGTGCAGCCTTATCCAGCGAGCGTAATATCGATCGGCTGCTCGAAAACATACTGCTCGCCGCGAAAGCGATTACTCACGCCGATGGCGGGACGCTGTATCGGATGAGCGAAGACCGGAAGTCCTTGCGTTTCGAAATTGTACGCACCGACTCGCTGAATATTGCCTACGGCGGCACCACTGGCCAGCCGATCTCGGTGAAGTTTCCCAATTTGCCGCTTTATCGCGAGGATGGTGAGCCGAACAATTCGATGATCGCCGCGTACTCGGCGATCCATGCAGAAAGCGTCAATATTGCCGATGCCTATACGGAAGAAGGTTTCGACTTTTCCGGCACGCGCAAGTTTGACCAGATGACGGGTTATCGCTCCCAGTCCTTCCTTTCCGTGCCAATGAAGAACCAT
>CAJAHZ010000251.1 GCA_903939665.1 uncultured Pseudomonadota bacterium
CGTCGCCGGCAAACACGAAAGCATCCAGCGCCAGCGCACCCAGCTGGTAATCGCTGTACGTGGTTTGCGCTGCCGCCATCTCGCCGGTGGCACCCATCGCGACAAACAGCGGCAGCAGATGTTCCGCCGAAGGATGCGCGCGCGCGGCCTGCGGCGCCTGTCGGCGCCAGTCGAACAGGGCCGGCAGATCACGCCGCTGCAGCGCCTTCACAAACCAGTCGCGGAATTCACGGACATACGGTAGCGCCGCGCCATCCGCTGCGTCAGCGACGATGTCGCGAAGATTGTGGGTGAGCCCACCCGAGGCGAGGATCAGTACGCCGCTCCGCGTCAGCGGCCGCAGCAACCGCCCAAGCTGGTAGTGGGTTTCGGCAGAGGCTTGCGGCATCACGGCCAGCTGGATTACCGGAATGTCGGCGGCCGGGTACATGGCGGAGAGCGGCGACCATGCACCGTGATCCAGTCCGCGCTCGCGGTCGATGTGAATGCCGGGAACCAGCCCGGCAACTTCCGCAGCCAGATCGGGTGCGCCGGGAGCCGGATAGGTGAGCTCGTACAGCGCCTGCGGGAAGCCGTGGAAATCGTGAATCGTTTCCGGCTGCGCGGAGGCGCTCACCGCTGGTACTTGCGTGTTCCAGTGCGCGGAGACGGCGAGAGTCGCCCGTGGTCGCGGCAGCGCTTGCGCCAGTGTCTTCCACGCAGGCCCGGCGCGGCCGGGTTCCAGCATCAGCATCGGCGAGCCGTGGGAAATGAATACCGGCGGGGTGTATGTCATGGCCGAAGTCTAGTGTTGCGGAATCGATCCGGTCAGGGGTCGGCAAGGAATACATTGTTGTGCGCGGCGCAACACGACCTGCGTGTGAGCGCCTGAATGCATCGCGCATCGTCGATTGCCGCCGTATCGCCAGCGCCGACTTTCATGATCGTTGATCTGGCGTTCGGGGTCCGCTGCCGGGAGACGCCGGCGGCAGTTTCGTGCCCAAAGCAGTCGATCGAACCCCATCGATCCAACGGCAGCACCGCAGCGTCAACCGACATTGGCGATGCGGGAGGCATGGGATTTGAGCGGCTGGTTTCAGGGTGGAACTGCCGTTCCAACGGGTAGAATTCGACTCAGGTGGTGGTCGGGACTCGGCCAAGACCACACACTGCCCGTTGGCTTGGGTTTGGCAAAAAAGCTCGCAGAATCTATTCACATGAATTTACAGACCATAGCATTCACTGCAGTTGATTCCCGACCTGCACCGGCGCAGCCGGAGTCGCGTGAGATGCTGCGCCGTCCGGTGTTATGGATCGTCGTCTGGGCAACTTATTCACTGCTTGCGCTCGGCTACTTCGGCTACCAAAGCGCGTGGCTTAGCACCATGTGCATTACTCCCCAATGATCAAAAGACTTTTTTCGGCTGAAGCGGCATTCGATCCGCTCTTGCATCCCTATCGTGTTCGTGCTGACCGCATTATGGTCAGAATGAATCTTTTCCTCATGGTCGTCTGCGTGGGTCTCGTCCCTCTGCACGGCACTTTGCTGGAAGCGCTCATGATTGGACTGCCGACCGTACTGATGTCGATCTGGTTGATGCGCGAACATGCAGGAGCGCTTGCGACACGCCTTTTCATGGCCACTGGCTTCATGATCTTTACCGGACTCATCATCCATCAGTCTGCGGGTGACATAGAGGCGCACTTTTCCGCCTTCGGTCTGATTGGCGTGCTTCTCTACTACCGCGACTGGCGCACCATCACTTTGGCAACGATTGTTGTCTACCTGCACCACCTGATCCTTGGTTACGCCCAAACCTTGGGCGCGCCGGTCTTTGTGTTCGACAACGACCGCTTCTGGACTACGTTTGTCATACACGTCGGTTATTTTCTCCCGTTCATCGGCATGATGGTTTACCTGTCCGTCTGGCTGAGACGGGAGGGTTATGAGGGGCAGCATGTCATTGCACTGGCGCAACGAATCGTGCAAGGCAATCTCGTCGAAGACGATTCGCCGATTGGCGATGAGGGGCATACGCCGCTCATAGCAGCAGTTCGCCTCATGAAGAGCCGCTTGATGGATCTGCTGCGAGTTATGCCGGTGGCTGCTGCTGTGATTCGAATAGATACCGACACCATCGTCAACGTCAACGAAGCATGGATTCGCACCATAGGCCCGTTGGACAGTGCAAACCCCGGAGTCAAACAATCGCCAATCTGGGCCGATCCAGCGACCTGGGGCGCTTTGCTGGCTCAAATGCACGAGGCATCGGACAAACTGCTCAACAAAGTCGAGGTTATCTTGCGCAAGGCGGATGGCGCTCCCATCCTCTGCGAACTTTCGCTGATCCTTCACGATGATGTTTCTCCCGTGATGGCGATTCTTACGGTCGATGACATTACGCTGCGGCGCAAGGCCGAAGACACCATGCGGCGACTCGCCTACCGTGACATGCTCACGGATCTGCCGAACCGGGTCAGCCTGCACGCCGCATTGGAGATCGCGGTTGAAGCGTGGGAGGCCGAGAAGACGCCATTCGCGGTCGTAATGATGGACTTGGACGGTTTCAAGCCGGTGAACGATACCTATGGGCATGATGCGGGTGATGAGGTGCTGCGTGTCGTCGGTGCCCGGTTGATGAAAGTTAATCGACCACTGGATCTAGCGTCCCGACTAGGGGGTGACGAGTTCGCCATAGTGCTCAACGGCTGCCCGAATCTGGACGTGGCCTCCGAGATTGCGCAGCGATTCATTGATGCCATTTCCCAGCCCATAAGGCTGCGAGGTACAGATACGACCGTGAAGGTCGGTGCAAGCGC
>CAJAHZ010000252.1 GCA_903939665.1 uncultured Pseudomonadota bacterium
CAATGTGATGAACATCGTGAATAACCCGCAGCGGGTCGTTGAACAGACGAACTATGCGCACCGCGCGCAGCCGCGCGCGGTGACGGTGGTCCCGGCGGACGTCGTGACACAGCGTCGCCCGGTTGCCGCGGCAATCATTCCGCAGACCGAACAGACCGAGCTTGGGCGGCACCAGTCGCGGGCCGATGCACCGGTAGCGGTGCCTGCCGCGCAAAATCGAACAGCGATGGAAGGCGGGGGGCGTCCTCAATCCAGCGGCCCGCGTGGCGATACCCGCGAGGCCCGCAGCCCGGCAGGCGATTCACGCACGCAGTCGATTGGCCAGAATCTGCCGGCAACGGTTGTGCCGCCACCGGCTGCCAGCCAATCAGGCGGGGTGCCAGCGGCGCCGCAAGCTGTCTTCGAAAGGCAGCCGCAACCACGCCGGGAGGCGATGCCTGCTGCGGGAAATGCGGCAGTCACCCCGCCAGCCCCGCAGCAGGCTCTTCCCGCACCGTCTGCGCCAAGCGCGCAGAGCGGGGGCAACGGGTCCGTGGAGAAATCGGGCGCTGAGGGGCGAAGGGTGACCGATGAGCGTCGCACCGAGCCGATGCCGGCAGTGCGCGCCACGTCGGCGCCCCCAGTTGAGGTCCGTAGTCAGCCGACCATACAACCTGCGCTACCCTTGCCCATTCCCGCCGCGCCGCGGCAAGCCAGCGAACAAGCAAAACCTCAAGCCATGCCAGTTCAGCCGCAAACTGCGCCGGAGTCTGTCAGGCAGGGATCTCCGGAGCGCGCGTCGCGTCGAGATGAAGTCACCACGCGGCAGATTCAGCGCGAGCCTTCAGCCCCCCCGTCCGTGCAAACGGCCCCGCAGCCCGCTGCTGCGACGCGCGCCAGTCCCGCGCTGCAGCGTGAGCCGGAATCGCGCCGCGATGTTCAGCGCGAAACCCCCGCCGCCGCGCGCACGCCGGAAGTGCGCAGTGAGCCGCACAAGGAGCAACGAGACGAGCGTCGTCACCCGGCGCGCAGCGAAAAAGCGGAGGACAGCACCGGTCGACAGACCGACGACCCGCGCAAGCGCTGAGGCCGGCAAAGACAGGCAGCGACTCGGCATTCCGGCAGACTTCTTTGCCGGAATGCTTGATACACTGGCCGCTACGCCAAAAGATAAGCTCATGCCCTCTCTCCAGCCCCTCCTGCCTTTTCTCTTCGTTTTCTTGTGGAGCACCGGTTTTGTCGGCGCCAAGTTCGGTCTCCCCTATGCCGAACCGCTGACTTTCCTGTTTGCACGATACATTCTGGTGCTCGGCCTGATGACGGCTTTTGCACTGCTCACGCGCGCGCCATGGCCACGCGATGCGCGGCAGATATTTCATATCGCGGTCGCCGGTTTTTTCGTTCAGGCGCTTTATCTGGGCGGTGTATTTGTTGCCATCGGGCACGGCCTTCCCGCCGGGATAACCGCCCTGCTGGTTGGCATGCAGCCCTTGCTGACGGCTTGCGGTGCGGGCTGGCTGCTCGGCGAGCGGGTCAGCGGCAGGCAGTGGCTGGGACTGATCCTGGGTTTTGTCGGTGTTGCGCTGGTTGTTGCCAACAAATTCGGCGATGTGCCTCTGGGGGCGATGATGATTCCGGCCATTGTCGCGTTGCTGGCAATTACCGTTGGCACCTTGTACCAAAAACGGTTTTGTCCTCACTTCGATCTACGTACCGGCTCGGTGATCCAGTTCCTGCCGACCGCCTTGATTACCGGAGTCGCCGCCAGCGCAACGGAAACAATGGTCATTGACTGGACGCCGCAGTTCATCTTTGCCCTGGTCTGGCTCGTGCTGGTGCTTTCCTTCGCGGCGATCAGCCTGCTCAACGTCCTGATTCGCAGCGGCAGCGCGGTCAACGTGGCCAGCCTGTTCTACCTGACACCGCCAACCACCGCCATCATCGCCTGGGGGGTATTCGGCGAGACGCTGAGCGGGTTGGCCCTGGCCGGCATGGTGCTGGCGGTAGGCGGCGTTTATCTGGCAAGGGCAAGCAGAAAATGAGCGCGTCGGCGAAGGCAACCGTCCGCATTCTGGGGGTCGATCCCGGCTTGCGGATTACCGGTTTCGGCTTGATCGACAGGACGGGAAGCAAGCTGGCCTACGTCGCCAGCGGCTGCATCAAGACCGATGCCAAGGCCGCTTTGCCAACGCGGCTCGGCACCATCTATGCCGGCCTGCGCGAATTGGTGGCAATGCACCGGCCGGATCAGGCGGCGATCGAGATCGTTTTTGTTAACGTCAATCCGCAGTCCACGCTGCTGCTTGGCCAGGCGCGTGGCGCGGCGATTACGGCGCTGGTTGCCGATGCGCTCGATGTGGCCGAATATACGGCCTTGCAGGTCAAGCAAGCGGTCGTCGGCAACGGTCACGCCGACAAAATACAGGTGCAGCACATGGTGCGTCGTTTGCTCGCACTGCCCGGTGATCCGAGCCCCGATGCGGCCGATGCGCTGGCTTGCGCGATTGCGCATGCGCATGGTGGCCAGGGCCTGGGCGCCTTGTCCACTCGCGGCCTGCGCGTACGTAATGGCCGTCTGGCCTGAAGGAGGAATGCCATGCGCCCTGTCCGTTTCTGTCATTGCCTGATGCTGGCCAGCCTGATTGTTGCCGGTAACGGTTTCGCGCAGGAAAGCAGCCTGCCGCCAGGCTCAACGGCTTTTTGCCTTTTTGAGGTGCCGGGCCATGGCGAGAAAAAGGTGTTCATCAACCTTGGTATCGTTCAGTACATTGAGGTGTTGCGCGACGAGTTGAGAATCTCCTACGGTGGCGGCAACCTTGGCAGCGGCCATGAAGTCCGTCTGCCAATAAAAAATGTCGATGAAGCCAATGTTTTTTTGCAGCGTCTCAAGCAGACAGCTGCTGATTGCCAGAGGAAAATGCCATGATCGGTCGTCTCACCGGAATACTGCTGGAAAAAAATCCGCCGCAAGTGCTGCTTGATGTGCATGGCGTCGGTTACGAGGTTGATGTGCCGATGAGCACGTTTTATAACCTGCCGGCCAATGGTGAAAAAATCACGCTGCTGACGCATTTCGTGGTGCGTGAAGACGGGCAGTTTCTCTACGGGTTTGCCAGCGAAGCCGAGCGTTTCGCGTTTCGTCAGCTGATCAAAATTTCCGGCGTTGGTGCACGCATGGCGCTGGCGGTGCTTTCAGGGCTTTCCGTCGGCGATCTGGCGCAAGCGATTGCCCGTCAGGAAGTCGGCCGCCTGATCAAGGTGCCGGGGATCGGCAAGAAAACGGCCGAGCGCCTGCTCCTTGAGTTGAAGGGGAAACTCGCCGAGACGCTTCCGTCCAGCGTCGTTGCGCCGCCCGACAGCCAGCACGACATCCTCAATGCGTTGCTGGCGCTGGGTTACAATGACCGCGAAGCGTCGGCTGCCCTGAAGCAGCTGCCGGCAGGTTCCTCAACCTCCGATGGCATTCGTCAGGCGCTCAAGCTGCTCTCGAAAGTGTGATGCATCGATGAATCCCGCGCAAAAGCAACTAATTCAGATCGCCCTTGTTGCGTTGCTGCTGGTCGGCTGCGTTGCGGTGCTGATGCCCTTTACCGGCACGCTCCTTTTTGCCATCGTCATTTGTGTGACCACCCTGCCGATCCGCAACCGGCTGCTTGCCTTATGTCGCGGGCGTAGCAGTCTGGCGGCCGCCCTGATGTCGGTTTTGCTGATCCTGCTGCTGGTGGCGCCAATGGCCTTGCTTTCGGGGTCTCTGGCCGACGGCATCGAACTGGCCATCCGTTTTCTCAAGCCGATGCTGGAGAGCGGCCTGCCGGCAGACGCACCTGCCTGGCTAACAAAAATCCCGGTGGCCGGCCCTGATCTGGGCGACTACTGGCACAAACTGATCGAGAGCCGCGAGGAAATGAACAAGCTGCTGCGCCAGTTCATCGACCCGACGCGCAAGCTGGCGCTGCTGACGGTTTCTCTTTTCGCGCAGGGCTTGCTGCAACTGCTGTTGGTTATTTTCTTTGTCTTTTTTATTTTTCGCGATGCCGATATCTACGCCGCTGCGCTGCATACGGGCAGTCGCAAGCTGGCCGGTGAACTCGGCGAGCGCATGCTGAAGCTGGCCGACGGCACGGTAACCGGCGTCATGGTCGGCATCGTCGGCACGGCGGCGGCGCAAGCCATCGTGGCGATGATCGGATTCGTCATCGCCGGCGTTCCCGGTGTGATCGTGCTGACCTTCGCCACTTTCTTTTTCTCGATGGTCCCGGTGATCGGTGCAACGCTGATCTGGGTTGGTGCGGCAGTCTGGCTTTATAACGGCGGAGAGGCCGGCTGGGCGGTTTTCATGGTGTTATGGGGCATGTTCGGCATCAGCAGCGTCGATAACTTTGTCAAACCGATCCTGATCTCGCGCACCTCGAGTTTGCCGCTGTTGTTGATTGTCGTTGGCGTGTTCGGCGGCGTTCTGGTTTTCGGTTTCATCGGCCTCTTTCTCGGGCCGACGCTGCTGGCGCTGGGGCAGGTGTTGATTCGCGAATGGCTGGCGCATGCGGACAGCGAAGCAGGCGCCCATTAGCATGATCGAAATCGATAAATTCAGTGAGAATTCGGGCGGTTTGTCTGGTGATCGCCTGATTTCGGCCGAACCGAAGTCTACGCAGGAAGAAGCCATCGAGCGCGCCTTGCGGCCCAAACGGCTGGCCGAATACGTCGGTCAGGTCAAAATCCGCGAACAGCTCTCAATTTTCATTGAAGCGGCAAAGCGGCGCAGCGATTCGCTCGATCACGTTCTGCTGTTCGGTCCGCCTGGGCTTGGTAAAACCACGCTGGCGCACATCATCGCCACCGAGATGGGCGTCAATCTGCGCTCGACTTCCGGCCCGGTGCTCGAACGCGCCGGCGATCTGGCGGCCATTCTGACCAACCTCGAACCGCACGATGTATTGTTCATCGACGAAATTCACCGCTTAAGTCCGGTCGTCGAGGAAATCCTCTATCCGGCACTCGAGGATTTTCAGATCGACATCATGATTGGCGAGGGCCCGGCGGCCCGCTCGGTCAAACTGGACCTGCCCCCGTTCACGCTGGTTGGCGCAACGACGCGCGCCGGTATGCTGACCAATCCGTTGCGCGACCGTTTCGGTATCGTCTCGCGGCTTGAGTTCTACACGCCGGAAGAACTCACGCACATTGTCACGCGCTCGGCGCAGCTCCTTAACGTGCCGGCCGATCACGGTGGCGCGCTGGAGATTGCCAAGCGCTCGCGCGGCACGCCGCGCATTGCCAACCGTCTGCTGCGTCGCGTCCGCGACTTCGCCGAGGTCAAGGCGAGCGGTCACATCACGCAGGAGGTCGCCGATCTGGCGCTGATCATGCTCGATGTCGATCACGGCGGGCTCGATATCATGGACCGCAAGCTGCTTTCCGCGATCATCGACAAGTTTGCCGGCGGCCCGGTCGGCGTCGACAATCTTGCTGCGGCGATTGGCGAAGCGCGCGACACGATTGAAGATGTGCTTGAACCCTATCTGATCCAGCAGGGGTTTTTGCAGCGCACGCCGCGTGGCCGCATGGCGACGGCGGCTGTGTATCGCCATCTTGGCCTCGAAACCCCGATGGCCAGCGGGCAGAACGAGCTCTGGCGCGCGCAGTAGTTGTCACAAACACTTACAGCGCTCGCTGGCGTGCTGAATTAAAATGGCGCCCATGAAGCATCAACAAAAACCCAACGCCTTTACCATTCCCGTCCGCATTTATTACGAAGACACCGATGCCGGTGGCGTGGTTTATTATGCCAATTATCTGAAGTTTTTCGAGCGCTGCCGCACCGAATGGCTGCGCGACATCGGGCACGATCAGGCCGATCTGCTGCGCGACCCGGGCATCGCTTTTGTCGTGCGCACGGTCAATGTCGAGTACCTGAAGCCGGCCAGACTGGATGATCAGTTGATGGTCGGCCTCGAAGTCGAAAAGATCACCCGTGCCCAGATATTCTTTCGTCAACATATTCGGCGCGCCAATCCGGCGGTCGAAAGTGGCTGGGATGAACTGGTGACCGGCACGATCCAGATCGTTTGTGTAAACTCCGCCCTCATGAAGACCACCTCGATCCCGCCCTTGTTGCGCACCAGACTGGAAACCCTCCAATGAACGTTTCGCAAGACCTTTCGATCCTGCATCTCATTCTCAACGCCAGCGCCGTTGTTCAGGCCGTCATGCTGCTGCTCGCCGGCGTTTCGTTCATGTCGTGGTATTACATCTTCCGCAAGTGGTTCACGGTACGCACGGCGCTCGCGCAGACTGAGCAGTTCGAGCGCGACTTCTGGAGCGGCGGCGATCTCAACAGCCTCTATCAGAGCGCCGCGAACGATCGCCACAGCGCCGGCAGCATGGAGCGCATTTTCGAGGCCGGCTTTCGAGAATTCACCAAACTGCGCAGCCAGAAAAATCTTGATGCGAAAGACGTGATCGACGGCTCGCGTCGCGCCATGCGCGCCACTTATCAGCGCGAGATGGACAGTATCGACTCGCACCTTGCCTTCCTTGCGTCGGTCGGCTCGGTCAGTCCCTACGTCGGCTTGTTCGGCACCGTGTGGGGCATCATGCATTCGTTTCGCGGCCTGTCCAATGTCGGTCAGGCGACGCTTTCCGCCGTCGCGCCGGGCATTGCCGAAGCGCTAGTTGCCACTGCCATCGGCCTTTTTGCGGCGATCCCGGCGGTCGTTGCCTACAATCGGTTCGCGCACGAAATCGATCGCCTCTCCTCGCGCTTCGAGTCGTTCATGGAGGAGTTCCAGAACATCCTTCAGCGTCAGATGAGATAAAAGGGATCATCGGACATGCGCCCGCGTCGCCTTAAAAACGAAATCAACGTCGTTCCCTATATCGACGTCATGCTAGTGTTGCTCGTCATCTTCATGGTGACCGCGCCGATGATGACGACCGCGAATATCGATCTGCCCTCGGTCGGCAAGGCGGCGCAACAAGCCGAAAAGCCGCTTGAGGTGATGATTCGTCCTGATCGAACACTGGCTTTGCGCGATCTGGCGCGTGGTGGCAGCGAGCGCGAGGTGAGTCGCAAGGAGTTGTCAGCGGCGATTCTGGAAGCGCAGGCGCGCAATCCGGATCAGCCGGTGCTGATCTCCGGCGACAAGAACGTCAAGTACGAGGCCGTGCTCGAGATCATGGACGAGTTGCAGCGCCAGCAGGTCAAGCGCGTCGCGCTGAACGTGCAGGTCAGCGGCAAATGAGCGGCAAGCAAGTGAGCGCTGACCGTCCGTGATCCCGCTTCCCCAGCCTGAAATTGCCAAAAGAAAGTCGCTGGCGCTCGCCGCGATGGTGCATCTGCTGCTGCTCGCCGCGTTGTTCTTTGGCGTGCAGTGGAAGAGTCAGGTGCCGTCGTCGGTCGAGGTTGAAGTCTGGCGTGCTGCGCCGGCTCCCAGTCCGGTGCCGGCAATCAAGCCCGAGCCCAAGCCGCAAGCCAAACCGGAGCCCAAGCCGACGCCAAAACCTGAACCGAAGCCGGA
>CAJAHZ010000253.1 GCA_903939665.1 uncultured Pseudomonadota bacterium
CACCTTTGCCCTCGCCGCAACGATGGCGTTGCTGCTCGTCGGCCTGACGCGCTGGAATCTCGAACAGGGCTTCAGCCGCTATGTCGTCGAGGCTGAAATTGGACGGCTCGACTGGGTGGTCAGCGGCATCGAAGACGCCTACGCGGCAAACGGTAGCTGGGCATTTCTGCAGGGCAGCAGCGAACCCTGGGATCGCGTAATCGAGCGCAACGCCCGTGCGTCAGCGAGGCCGCCGCGACCGCCCGGGGGTCCGGAGCGTGGGCCGTATCCGCCAAGACCTGGCGAGCGCCCCGGCCCGCCGGGTGCCCCCCCGCCGCCTTATGGGGACAACCCACAGCCCCCGGGCCCACCGCTTGCCGGCGGCGGTCGACCGCCCGACATACTAGGCATCCACGCACGACTGTCCATACGTGACCCGGCAGGCAATGTCCTCGCTGGGAACCCGCAACCGGACGGCCTTTCGGCCAACCGCCCGATTCAACACCAGGGACAGGTCGTGGGCAGACTGACGCTGCAGGCGCCGCGCACCGAAGAGGCGCGCGATGCGGCATTTCTCGCCACGCAAGCAAGAGACCTGTGGCTATCCGGCACGGCGGCGCTTGGGTTATCACTGATCGCCGCCTGGCTGCTGACACGCCAGTTTTCTGCCCCGATACGGGATCTGGCAACCGGCGCACGGCAGATCGCCGAGGGGCGTTTTGCGGAACGCATCCCCGTGCACCGGAATGACGAACTGGGCGAACTCGCCGCCGATTTCAACGCCATGGCCGAGATACTGGCGCGCACCGAGGAGTCGCGCCGCCAGTGGATTTCCGACAGTTCGCACGAACTACGCACGCCGATCGCCGTGTTACGCGCCGAGATCGAGGCGCTGCAGGACGGGGTGCGTGCGGCCGATGAAAAAACGCTCGCCCGCCTGCACAAGCATGTCATGCAAATGGGCAAGCTGGTGGATGACCTGCGTCAAACGATGGACAGGGACAGCGGAGAGGCTGATCTGGAATTGACATCGATCGAACCAGTGGAGGTATTGCGCGAAACCCTCGATGAATTCCGCGCCCGCTTTGCCCTGGCCAACGTAACGCTGGATGCCGCAGCCCTGCCCCAACCCGACCGCAATTTACGCATCCAGGGCGACGCCGATCGTCTGCAACAGGTGTTCGCCAACCTGCTCGAAAACACGCTACGCTACACCCACCCCGGCGGTTGCCTGAAAGTGTCGGCAAGCGCCCGAAGCAATGTCCTGCAACTGCAGTTTGACGACACGGCGCCGGCGCCGCCGCAGCAGTCGATGCCGCGACTGTTTGAACGTTTTTTCCGCGCTGAACCGTCGCGCAGTCGCCAGCACGGCGGTTCCGGCCTGGGCCTGGCCATCTGCAAGACCATCGTCGAGGGCCACAAAGGAAGCATCAGCGCCAGCAAATCGGCACTGGGCGGGCTGTGTATCCGCATTGATCTGCCACGGGAAGGCTGACATGGACAAACTGAGAATTCTGCTGGTCGAGGACGAACCGGATCTCGCGCAAGTACTGGTCGACTATCTGGTCCGCGATGGATTCGATGCTTCGGTCGAAGGCAACGGTGCCGAAGCGCTGGCGCGCATCGAGCGTGCGCCCCCCGACCTGCTCCTGCTCGACCTGATGTTGCCGGATCTGGACGGCCTCAGCATCCTGCGCGAAGTCCGCAAATTCTCCGAACTGCCGGTGATCATGGTCACCGCTCGCGTTGACGAAATCGACCGTCTGATCGGTCTCGAACTGGGCGCCGACGACTACATCTGCAAACCCTATTCGCCGCGTGAAGTGGTGGCACGCGTAAAAACCGTACTGCGCCGCCTGCCGCGCCGCACGGCGAGCGAAGCGCCAAACCCCGCCACGCGCCCTTCTTTGATCGAGATCGACGCCGATACCTGGCAGGTAAGAATCCAGGGCCAGCGGCTCGAGCTGACGCCCAAGGAGTTCAAGCTCCTGCAAGCGCTGGCCGACAAACCGGGACGCGTTTTTTCACGCAGCCACCTGCTCGACCTGATCTACGAGGACAATCTCGACGTCAGCGAACGGGCCGTCGATAGCCACATGAAAAACCTGCGCAAAAAACTGTCGAATGCGCTGCCGGAACGCGAAATCATCCGCTCCGTTTACGGCGTGGGCTTCGTGTTCGAGGGACGGGAAGACGATTCACCACCGCCCGCCCGCCCGACTCCCGGCGGTGCCTGAGCTCAGGCGCCGCGCAGAGGCACATCAGCCGATGGTGTAGCCGCCATCGATGACGATATCCTGGCCGTAGATATTCTTCGCCGCGTCCGACGCCAGAAACACCGACATCTGCGCAATGTCCTCAGGCTGACCAAAAGCGCCCGGCATCAGGCGGGCGGTGACGTTCTGCGCGACGACGCTGAGCACTTCGGGCGGTAAGCCGACGGTTCCCCACAGTGGCGTGCCAATCGGGCCCGGCGCGATCGAATTAACACGAATTCCCTTCGGCGCAAGCTCAGCGGCCAGCGTCTGCGAGAAAGACTTGAGTGCAGCCTTGCTGGCGCTGTAAATCGACAGTCCGGGGAAACCGACTTGGGTCAGGAAGGTGGTAATGAACTGCACCGATCCGCCCTTGCGAATATGCGGCAAGAAGCGGCGCACGGTCTCGATGGCGCCAAACAGGTTAACCGAGAATTGCGTATTGCAAGCTTCCGGCGTGCTGTCTTCAAACGATACTACCCGTGCGATACCCGCATTGGGAACGACAATGTCGACACCCCCGTAAGCCTTGACGGTTTCATCGACCAGCCGCTGCAAATCTTCGCCACGCGTCACGTCGCCGCCGACAACGAGCACCTTGCCCGGATGGGCCGCAGCGAGTTCGCCAAGCGCCGCGAGATTTCGGGCGAAAGCCACGACGGTGGCGCCATCCGCAACGAAATGTTCAACGATCGAGCGGCCAATCCCGCTACTTGCTCCCGTGACCACCGCAATCTTGCCTTCCAATCGCTTCTGCATTTCCTGTTCTCCTTGAAAAATTGGTCCGGCGAATCGCACGGAAAAACGAAAGCTCGATTGTCCGACTAAATCAGTCGGATTTCGTTGATCCGCGTCAAACTGCGCTGCAGCCTTCCAGACACTTCCCGGCAGCCTGGAACCCCCCGTTTATCGGAGATAATCAGCAAAGGATTGCGCGCATTGGCCGCGCAGAAAGGCTCTTAAGTATTCGTTAAGGCTGGGCGCGCACGATTCGGGGCGTGCCGTTTTATCGGCGTTTCTCGACCGATCAGCAAATTTTCAAGGAACAAAGTCAATGGGCTGGAAAAACACCACGGAGCGCTATGGCTCTGTCTCCATCGGGCTGCACTGGCTGATGCTGCTGTTGTTCATTGCGCTCTACGCCAGCATCTTGCTGAGCGGAACGTTCCCGAGAGGCAGCGATTCGCGTGCGGTGATGAAGGCATTGCATTTCAGTTTCGGCCTGCTGGTATTTTTTTCGGTCTGGCTGCGATTGGGCATGCGACTCCTGTCACCCACGCCACGTTTTGAACCGACCTTGTCAGTCCGCCAGCAACAAGTCGCCCGGCTAGCCCATGCCGCGCTCTACTTGCTGATGATTGCCATGCCGCTGGCCGGTTGGCTGGCGCTGAGCGCGGCGGGCAAGCCGATCCCCCTCTTTGGCCTGGAACTTCCAGCGCTGATCGGCGAAAACGCCAGTCTTGCGAAACCGCTGAAGAAGGTGCATGAGACAGTCGGCAACGCCGCCTATCTGCTGATCGGGCTGCACGCCGCCGTCGCCCTCTTCCATCACTACGTCCGGCGCGACAACACGCTGCGCAAAATGCTGCCTGAACGCGTCTGAGCATTGCACGCAAGGGCCGCCCCGTGAGCGTTCGAAAGCGGTGAGGGCAACGATCTACTTTTTCAGACTGTCGCGGATTTCGCGCAACAGCAACACATCTTCAGCCGGCTCAGTCGGAGCGGCAACTTCGACGACCGGCGTATCCTTCTTCAGGCGATTGACCTGCTTGATCATCATGAAAATGATGAAAGCAAGGATGATGAAATTGACCAGAATGGTAATGAAGCTTCCGTAGGCGAAGACCGGAACCTGCGCCTTCTTCAGCGCATCAAGCGTTTGGGCGGTGCCCGGCGGGACATTGCCGAGAACAAAGAACATGCCCGAAAAATCCAGCTTGCCGCCCATGATCCAGGCAATGATCGGCATGATCAGATCGGCGACCACCGAGTCGACGATCTTGCCAAACGCCGCGCCGATAATCACGCCGACGGCAAGGTCCATGACGTTGCCCTTGATTGCGAACTCCTTGAACTCCTGCACCATCCCCATAGCACCTCCTTGTAGCTGTTGAAGTAATTTTTTGTTTCTGAATGACGGTAGCGAAACCGCTCAAAGCCGCCGCAGCTTTTGTCCGGCAGCGGCCAGCGTTGCCTCCTGCTTGGCGAAACAAAAGCGAACCACGCGGTCGTCATGGCCGTCGTGATAAAACGCCGAAACCGGAATTACCGCAACGCCAACCTCGCGCGCCATCCATTGCGCGAACTCGCGGTCCGGCAGTTCGGAAATAGCGGCGTAGCGCGCCAGCTGAAAATAGGTGCCGTGACAAGGCAGCAATTCGAAACGCGACCCGGCAAGCTGGCTGCGGAAGAAATCGCGTTTCTGCGCATAGAACGCTGCCAGCCCAAGATGGCGCGAAGCGTCACGCATGTAGTCGGCGATGCCGATCTGGCATGGCGTATTCACGGTAAATACGTTGAACTGATGCACCTTGCGAAACTCGCTCATCAACGCGCGCGCAGCGAGCACGTAACCAATCTTCCAGCCGGTAATGTGGTACGTCTTGCCAAATGACGAAACGACAATACTGCGTGCAGCAAGCTCCGGATAACGGGCAACGCTCTCGTGACGCGCACCGTCGAACAGGATGTGCTCATAGACTTCGTCGGAGAGCACGATGACTTCGCTGTCGCGGGTGAGATCGGCCAGCGCAGTCAGATCGTCCGCGTCAAGCAGACTGCCGGTCGGGTTGTGCGGCGAGTTGATGATGATCATTCGCGTGCGCGGCGTGAGCAGCGAGCGCACCTGATCCCAATCGGGTTTATAGCCGGGGAAGCGAAGCTGGGCATAGACGGCGCTGCCGCCGACCGTTTCAATTGCCGGCACGTAACTGTCATAAACCGGCTCAAAAACAATCACCTCGTCACCGGGCCGGACAAAGGCAGCAATGGCCGTGAAAATTGCCTGTGTCGCACCGGCAGTGACGGTAATTTCGTGATCTTCATCGTAGCGTGCGCCGTACAGGGCTTCGACCTTGCCAGCAATTGCGGCGCGCAATTCAGGCATGCCGGACATCGGCGGATACTGGTTGCGACCCGCCTGCATGGCACGAAACGTTGCCTCGAATAACGCCGGATCGGCCTGAAAATCGGGGAAGCCCTGCGACAGATTGATCGCTCCACAATCCGTGGCGAGTTTCGACATCTCGGTGAAAATCGTCGTACCGATCTTCGACAACTCCGGGCGCGGTGTAAACGGGCGGCTTTCCATACGCTTATCTAAAACAAGTAATCAATCAGTGAAGGTTGAGAAAACGCGTCGCAGTGTCCAGGTCGCCGTAGGTGGTGCTGCGATATAGCGCCGAAACGAATTTCCTCCAGACGATATCGGGCTCACCCAGCCGAAAACCATAAAACCCATTGGTGCCGTTGCTTTGTTCGCGCAGCGCCAGCGCACGGAAATGCGAAACATCAGCGGGCCCCAGTTCGATGGTCGTGTCACACCAGATATTGAGCGGCAGCGGATGGTGCGCATGCACCTGAAACCCGTAGCGGGACACTTCGACAACCTCAATCGAAATATTTTCCTGATTGCCATCGGGCGTGGCATAAACAATTCGCGCCGGACACTTCACCGAAAAACGCTGATGGCGCCGGACTGGAATATCGTCCGAGTTTGGCGACAGGGCGGGTAGAATCGCTTGATATTCTGGCAAATCGTAGATTGTGTGAAGCAGCGCCTTCTTGCGCTCACTCAATTTTTCAAAGGTTTTTGTCCGCACATTGAAAAAATGATCGATCAGTTCAGGCGTCAAGACCGGAACGTTGGTCGTAAAAAAACGA
>CAJAHZ010000254.1 GCA_903939665.1 uncultured Pseudomonadota bacterium
CATCGTGATGGTAAAAATGCACGGTAAAATTCTTGTGTTTGGTGATTCGTGGCAGCTTCTGCAGTCTCTGTTCCTCTCCGAGAAATCACTGGTCGCCGCATTCGCTTCCGGAAACGAGGCTCAGTCACAGATCGCCGCACGTTAATGGTTTGGGGGAAGATTGCTTGCGCACGTATTCGACACAGCGCCGGGTCCGGTCGGCGCGATTGGAATTCGCGAACTTAGTGCTCAATTCATCGCACAATTTTTCCAGGCGCGGGTTTTTTACAAGAAACGCAACGATGATATTGTCAAAGCCACCCTCTCTCATACCAAAAGGCGAACTGGAGAGCGGTTCGGTGTTCAACAAGCTATCCAGGCCTTCGATCGTCTCGCTCGTTTTCAGCATCGGCAAAAGCCGCGTTTCAAGCTTCATGAGCAGGTGTTCCACGACGGCATCGACTTCGGAATAACTATGCAGCACGTAAATTTTGTCATGTTTTTTTGAACAAAACCGTTTTCGTCATCCATCCATTTGCGCTGTAAGGCAACGACCGTATCTGACTGCTTAACCATGTCTGGCGTATAGTCAGGCCTCACAATAGCAGCAACCAAGTCCGAAACCGCATGAAACCTGGTGCCGGATATCACTTCGAATTCTGCATGAACAGGCCACATGTCGGCGCCCGCATAGACAGATATTTCATCCCAGCCATTCGGGAAGATGCGTTTGAAGCTACGGTCACTTTTTCGAGCTTTGTAGCCATATTTGGCCATCAATGGCGTAAGTCGCTCGAAGACAAGTTGCACCAGCGCCTTGGTCTTGGGGACATCGTCGTAGTTCTTTTGTGGCGTTGGCTGGCGCGGCGCGGCAGGTCGTGAAAGCGACAACACCTTGCCGCCCGGCAAATACGCCTCGCCGGCCTGCCCATCCATCACGCACAGCCCCAGTGCGTTCGCTTCTTGCACGACAAACGGTCGCACCTCTTCGAGCAATCCGCCATTGAGGCCGAGGTTATAGACGGCAGCGTTGGTTCTGCCGTCTATCGGCCCGTCGCTCCACGCGTAATCAGATGGTGATATTTCTTCATCATCGTCTTCAGCCCCTGTTGTCGGCGAGCACATGCACGGATAACCGCTCGTTAAGCGTTGCGCCAAGCCGACGAATTTCGGATTCTGCTCCGACCGGGCTTCGTACAATTCATCCAGAAGCAGAACGACTTCATCAATGCTGGTCGGCAGTGGGCGAGACAGGTTTTCCTAAATCTGGACAACGTAACTCATACGGTGCCTCCTTGTTTCATCCGGCGAATAAAGTCAGCTTTGCGGCTGGCATTGCTCGCGAAGTTGCCGAAGTTTCGCCAGCAGGGACGGTATGTCGCCTTGGATGATGCTCCATAAGGTATCGTTGTCGATCCCAAGATATCCATGGATCAGGCGATTGCGTGTAGCAATAATAAGCCGCCACGGTATCTCTGAATTGGCGCTTCGAATGTCATCCGGGATTCGCGTTGCCGCTTCGCCGATGAGTTCAAGGTTGCGTACGGTGGCATCGTAATTGAGCCCGTTGGCAACGAATCCGGTCTGGTCGAGCCCGTCGGTATAGCTGATGACTTTTTCGGCAAAACCGATCATGTCCGCAAGATAGAAGCGCCATTCACGGTTCGTCGTGTCAGACATGCACGGCCTCTTTTTCGATAAATGGACGTAGCTCTGAACGCAATCCCTTTTCGGTCACCAGATCAACCGGGCTGCCAAACAGATCTTCAAGATAGAACTGAACGCCAAAGTAGCGTTCCGAAGTCGCCGGGCCGTCGAAGGCAACCAGAATATCGATGTCACTGTCGGGGCGCGCGGCGTCGCGTACGGTCGAGCCAAACAATGCGAGGCGCGTTACGCCATATCGGGCAGCCAGGTCTGGTTTGCTTTGGGCGAGTAGCCGTATGGCGCTTGAACGGTTCATTGCGTTCTCCAAACAATCTTTATCACTGACATAGACAAAGGCGACGATTCATTCTCAAGCGTGGCTAGACGATCTTTAGTCTATCCCGCAGCACTGCTTGAACTTCTTGCCGCTGCCGCAAGGGCAGGGGTCGTTGCGACCGACTTTTGGGTCTTCGCGACGGATGGTTTTGGTGCCGCGCTTGGCGGCCCAGAAACGGTAGATGTCCGCAATCGCCTGTGGTAATTCCTCTTCGCAGTCGTTCTCCATCTGTTCGCGCTCTTCACCCTCAGGCCATTCCTCGCCGTGTTCGCGGGCGGCGGCTTCGGCTTCTCCGGTGAGCAGCATCAAGGAGAACAGACGTTCGTCGAGGTAGGTAATTTCCTCGTTGTCGTCCTTTCCTTCTTCTTCGCCGAGGGCTTCGAACCAGTCTTCCTCTGCCGCATCGACGCCTTGCAGGTAGGCCTGGCACCAGGGGAGGTAGTCGCTGGGGCCGTCTTCCACGTCGTCCTTGGCGTAGAGCAATAGCACGGGCGGTTCGCCGCGCGCCAGCTCGGCTTCGAGTACGGCGGCGAAACGGCGCAGCAGTTCGGCTGCTTCGCGGCCATTTTCAGTGTCGAGCACTTCTTCGCTGCCGAGGGTATCCGCCAGCCATTCTTCTTCAGGGATTGGTTGCGGTCCGGAGAGCGCCGCGCACAGATAGCCCTGAATTTCGTCGAGGCGCATGGCTTCGGGCAGAGAGGGGTCGTCGAGCAGCGTTTCGAGGCGGTCGAGTTGGTTGTCGGGAAGTTGTGCCTGGACGGTCATGATTTCAGCCTCGGGTATTTGATTGCGTGTCAAAGGTGGAAAGATCGACTGCTGGCGCGGGTTTCCAGCCTTTTTTGCGGTGTTCGGCAACGACGTTGGTGAAAATGCCGCCACGCACGTAGAACTTGGCAGTCAGCCGCATGTAGCGTGGCTTGGTGGCTTTGACCAGGTCATCGAGGATGCGGTTGGTGACGTCTTCGTGAAAGCAGCCTTCATCACGGAAAGACCACATGTAGAGCTTGAGGCTCTTCAGTTCGACACAGGCTTTCTCCGGGATATAGTCGAGAATCAGCGTCGCGAAGTCGGGTTGGCCGGTTTTTGGGCAAAGGCAGGTGAATTCGGGAATTTCCATGTGAATGTGGAAATCGCGCTGCGGCGCTGGATTGGGGAAAGTTTCGAGGTTTTTGGCGGGTTGGGTGGTCATTGTTGATCCGGAGCGAAGCGAAATGGGCAGGCAAAATGCTATTATAGACGCCCGGATTAATGCCACGCAGGAATACCGCCTGATCGGGTGCGTGGTGCCGTACTGCGTTATACATAGCTTTCAAGGAACTCTACTCGCGCGGCTGTTTTGGCCGCGCTCTATTTTATGCGTTTGACCAAGCTAAAACTCGCCGGATTCAAGTCCTTCGTCGATCCGACAACCATTGCCTTGCCGGGGCAACTCGTTGGCGTGGTCGGCCCGAATGGTTGCGGAAAATCCAATGTGATGGATGCCGTGCGCTGGGTGCTGGGCGAATCAAAAGCCTCGGAATTGCGCGGCGAATCGATGCAGGACGTGATTTTCAACGGCTCGGGAACGCGCAAGCCGGTGTCGCGCGCCGCTGTCGAACTGGTTTTCGATAATTCGCTCGGTCGCATCGCCGGGCAGTGGTCGCAGTACGCCGAATTGTCGGTCAAGCGCTTGCTGACGCGCAGTGGGCAGTCCGAGTACTACATCAATAACCTGCACGTTCGTCGCAAGGACATCACCGACCTGTTTCTCGGTACCGGCCTCGGGCCGCGGGCCTACGCGATCATCGGACAGGGAACGATTTCACGCATCATCGAGGCCAAGCCCGACGAACTGCGCGTGTTTCTGGAAGAAGCGGCCGGCGTTACGAAATACAAGGAACGGCGCAAGGAAACCGAGAGCCGCATCGCCGACACCCGCGAGAATCTGACGCGTGTCGAGGATATCCGGCTTGAACTCGGTTCGCAGATGGAACGCCTTGAAGCACAGGCTGCCGTGGCGCGCCAGTATCGTGAATACAACGACGACCTGACGCGCAAGCAGCAACTGCTCTGGCTGCTCCGGCGCAACGATGCGCAGGCCGAACGCGAGCGCCTGCAGCGCGAGGTCGAGCGGGCTTCGATCGATCTCGAAGCGCAGACTGCCGCGCTGCGTGAAACGGAAGCCCGTCTTGAAGAGGCGCGCGAGGGGCATTTCGCCGCGAGCGACGGGTTGCACAGCGCGCAGAGCGATTTGTTCACCGCCAATGCCGAGGTTGCCCGGCTTGAAGCCGAGATTCGCCATCGGCGCGAGTCACAGCGTGAATACGAGAGCCGGCTGGCCCAGTTGACCGACGACAAGGCGCATTGGCAGGAGCAGGCCGGTAAGCTCGCTGCCGACGATACGCGCTGGCAGGAACTTCTGAATCTCGCTAACGAACGCGTCGAACAAAGCGAGATGCGTCTTGAGGCCCAGCAGGAGCGATTGCCGCTGGCCGAAGAGGCGCACGCCAAGGCGCAGGAAGAAGTCAATCGTCAGCGTGCCGAAATTGCCCAGGCCGAACAGCGTTTGCAGGTAGAGCAGGCTAATCGCGGCCATGCGCAGCGTTCGCTGCAGATCATCGCCGGGCGGCGCGAACGTCTGGCGCAGGAGCGTGAGGCGCTGCCGGTGCCCGACAATGCCGAATTTGAGTTCAAGCAGGAAGAACTGGCGGCGCTGCGCGAGCGGATCGCCGAAGCGCAGGAGCAGCAGCGCATCCAGCAGCAGACCTTGCCACAGTTCGAACAGCAAAGGCGCGAGGTGCTGGCCGAAGTCCAGCACGCGCAAAAGGAGCGCGCCGAGGCGCATGCCCGTCGCGCGGCGCTTGAGCAACTGCAGAAGCGCGTTCAGGATGATGGCAAGCTGGGCGACTGGCTGCATCGGCATCGCCTGGATCATCGCCAGCCGCTGTGGAAATCGTTGCACGTCGAAGCCGGCTGGGAAGATGCCGTCGAAGCCTTGTTGCGCGAGCGCCTTGGCGCGCTCACCGCCGAAGGCGCCGACCCCGCGTGGAGCAAGGATCGGCCGGGCAAGAAGCTGACGCTGCTGCTGCCGGTTGAAGGGGTTGCGTCGAGCAGTGGAGCCGATCATCTGCTGGCGCGCATCCGTTGCGACGACCCGAAGCTTGCAGCCGTTCTGGCCGACTGGTTGGGCGAGGTGCGCACCGCTCCAAATCTGTCGGCGGCACTGGCTCGACGCGCTGAGCTAACGGCCACGGCGTGTTGCGTAACGCCGGGCGGCGATATCGTCAGCCGGCAGAGCGTCACCTTGTTTGCCCCCGATGCGGGTGAGCACGGCCTGCTTGAGCGGCAGCGCGAAATCGAGGAACTCGGCGGCCTGATCGAGCAGCGCGAAGAAATGGTCGAAGAGGCGCAGGTCAAACTCGCCAGCGTTGAAACGCGCATGGCCGATGCGCAAAATGCCCTGCAGGAAGCGCGCAAGCACCTTGAAGAGTTGCAGAACAGGGCGCATGCGATTCAGGTCGAGACGCTGAAGCTCTCGCAGGCGCTTGATCGCTTCCGCGAGCGGCAGGCGCAGATTGACGACAGTCTAGCCGAGATGGCCGCAGAGGAAGAGGGCGAAAGCGAGCGTCTGTTTATCGCCGACGAGGCCATTGAAGTGCAGCGCGAGCAGGTGATGCAACTGCAGACGATCATGGCGGGCGCCAAGGCGCGTTTTGAACAGGCCGAACGGGCGCTGCGCGATGAACGCGAACAGGTTAACGGTGTCGAGCGCGAGTTGCGTGAGGCGCAGTTTTCGCAGCGCGAGTGCCGCAACAAGCTTGAAGAAATCTCCAGCAGCCGCGAGTTGGCGTGCAAGCAGCTGGAGCGGATCGTCGAAGAGCTGGCGCGCTGTGCAGACAGTGCCGTCGCCATGCAGGCCGAGGATCTCGAACCGAAATTACAGGAGGCGCTTGATCATCGGGTGGCCCGCGAGCACGCGCTGGCGGCGACGCGCGATGCACTGGAGGCCGCAACAAATGGTTTGCGCGGGCTCGAAGAGCAGCGTCTGAAAGTTGAACAGAGTCTCAATCCCTTGCGCGACCGGATTGGCGAGCTGAAGCTCAAGGAGCAGGCGGCCAGCCTCAACTTCGACCAGCTTGCAGCGCAACTGGCTGATGTCCAGGCCGATGAGGTGGCTTTGTCCGGCGAATTGGCGGGGGCGCGTGTTGGCGCACTGCAAAGCGCAATTTCTGCCCTGCAGCGCTCGATTGAAGCGCTCGGCGCAGTCAATCTTGCGGCGCTTGAAGAACTTGATTCAGCACGCGAGCGCAAAGGCTATCTCGACGCGCAATCGGAAGACCTGACGCAGGCGATGGAGACGCTGGAGAACGCCATCCGCCGCATCGACCGGGAAACACGCGATCTGCTGCAATCGACCTACGATTCGGTTAACCGTAGCTTTGGCGAGCTTTTCCCCATTCTTTTTGGCGGCGGCGAAGCGCGGCTGATCATGACCGGCGAGGAGATTCTCGACGCTGGCGTGCAGGTCATGGCGCAGCCACCGGGCAAGAAAAACTCGACGATTCACCTGCTTTCCGGGGGTGAAAAAGCGCTGACCGCGATTGCGCTGGTGTTTTCGATGTTCCAGCTGAACCCCGCGCCTTTCTGCCTGCTTGACGAGGTGGATGCGCCGCTTGACGATACCAATACCGAGCGCTTTTGCGCGATGGTGCAACGCATGTCGACAAACACACAATTTCTTTTCATCAGCCACAACAAGATTGCGATGGAGATGGCGCAGCAGCTGGTTGGTGTGACGATGCAGGAATCCGGCGTTTCACGCATCGTCGAGGTGGATATGGAAGAAGCTCTGCGCATGCGCGAGCAACTCGTTTAGGGATAGATATGACCGAACTGCAGATGGGATTGATCGGCCTTGGGGCTAGCGCGGTTGTTGGCGTACTGGCCTACAATAAATGGCAAGAGCATAAGCACCGCAGGCTCGCTGAAAAGATGTTAAAGGCGCAGCATGAGGACGTTCTGCTTGAAAACTCGGCACACGAGGAGGCAACGGAGCATTTTGCCAGCAACGGGGCAGACGCCCCTGGTGCCTTGGCGGCTAATGTGGGCCTGGCTGCCCACGCCGTTGCCGAGCGAGTGGAGCCAAGCATGGAGCCGCTGTTGCGCCTCGATCCTCGCCTGGAAGAGCTTGTGCCGTCGCGCGAAGAGCCGCTTGCACGCCAGTTTCCCGCCTCGCCTGAGCCTCTTTCGGGCTCTGTACCGCAAACTTCCCAAGCTGTTCCCATGCCTGTTTCCGAACCGGCTCCTGCGCGCAGTGCCGACGAGGTGAAGGAGGCGCGCGAAAGCGTTCAGCCGCTTCATTTGCTCTCCCCGGTAATCGATTACGTCGCTTCCTTCGAGGCCGTCGAGCCCGCACCGGCCTATCAGATCCTTGAGTCACAGCGCGATGCCTTGGCCCGCGTGCGCAAGCCCGTGCACTGGATTGGTTACAACGAGCGTTCGCGCGAATGGGAGCCGATCATCGATGACGGCGACAGCGAATATCGGCGGATTCGCATCGGACTGCAACTGGTCGACCGTCATGGTCCGGCGAGAGATGGCGATCTATCGACGTTTCATGTCGCCATGCAGGATCTTTCTGACGAGTTGATGGCCATCGTTGATCTGCCGCCACGTCAGCCGGCGCTGGAAGCGGCGGCAAAACTTGACGAATTTTGCGCCGGCGTCGACATCCAGATCGGCATTAACGTGATCAGCCAGGGGCAGGTATTCCCCGGGACCAAGTTGCGTGCACTGGCCGAAGCGGCCGGCATGGCGATTGATAGCGAGGGACGTTTCGTGCGCTGCGACGATGACGGCAACGTGCTGTACATGCTGACCAATCAGGAGGCCGCTGGATTCTCTGCCGAGTCGATGAAGACGATGAGCACGCACGGCGTGACTTTTTTGCTCGATGTGCCGCGCGTCTCGCATGGCGATCGCGTGTTCAACCAGATGCTCGATCTGGCCCGACGTTTTGCCGAGGCGCTGCATGGTTCGCTGGTTGACGATAACCGGCGTCCGCTTTCGGAAGGCGCGCTCGAGCCGATCCGTCGGCAGGTCGCCCAGTATCAGGCTGTGATGGCTGCGCGCAACCTGCCGGCGGGCGGACCTCTGGCGCTGCGGCTGTTTTCCTGATTCTGTCGCATGAGCGCCGCCGAGCGTGTCCGTGAATTGCGGGCCGAGATTGACCGACACAACTACCAGTACTACATTCTCGACGCGCCGTTGATTCCGGACGCCGAGTTTGACCGGCTTTTCCGCGAGTTGCAGGCGCTTGAAGCCGAACATCCGGAACTGGCCAGCCTCGATTCGCCGACCCGGCGGGTTGGCGCGGCGCCTTTGCCCGAGTTCAAGCCGGTGGCGCATCGGACCCCGATGCTGTCGCTCAATAACGCGTTTTCCGATGCGGAGGTTGAGGCCTTTGATCGCCGGGTGCGCGAGGGCCTAGAAACCGTTGGCGACATCGAATATTCAGCCGAACCGAAATTTGACGGGCTGGCGGTCGGCCTGGTTTATGAAAACGGGATTCTTGTTTGTGGCGCGACACGCGGTGATGGCAGCACGGGTGAAGAGGTGACGCCCAACCTGCGCACCGTCAGCAGCATCCCGCTGCATTTGCGCGGTGCCGGGTGGCCCAGCCTGCTTGAGGTGCGCGGCGAGGTGCTGATGTTCCGCAGCGATTTCGATCGCCTCAATACCCGGCAACGCGAGAAGGGCGACAAGGAGTTTGTCAATCCGCGCAATGCCGCAGCCGGCAGTTTGCGCCAGCTTGATTCGCGGATCACCGCCAGCCGCTCGCTGCGCTTCTTTGCCTACGGGGTGGGGGTTGCCGAGGCTGGCGAGTTGCCAGCCCGTCATTCGGATCTGCTCAATCTGCTGGCTGGCTGGGGCTTGCCTGTCGCGATTGAGCGGCGTTGCGTCCGTGGCGTCGGTGGCTTGCTCGCCTATTACGCGGAAATCGGCGGCAAGCGGGCGTCATTGCCCTACGACATCGACGGCGTGGTCTACAAGCTTGATGATCTGGCGGCGCAGGAGCGGCTTGGCTTTGTTTCGCGTGCGCCGCGCTTTGCCATTGCGCACAAGTTCCCCGCCGAGGAGGCGCTTACCCAAGTCCTGGCGATCGACATCCAGGTTGGCCGCACCGGTGCGCTGACGCCGGTGGCACGTCTGGCGCCGGTTTTCGTCGGTGGCGTGACGGTGACCAATGCGACGCTGCACAACGAAGACGAGGTTCGACGCAAGGACGTGCATATTGGCGACACGGTGATCGTGCGTCGTGCCGGTGATGTGATTCCCGAGGTGGTCCGCGTGCTGCCCGAGAAACGCCCCATCCTGGCGCCTGAATTCATCATGCCGAAAGCCTGCCCGGTGTGCGGCTCGCAGGTTGTGCGCGCACAAGACGAGTCAGTTGCGCGCTGTAGCGGCGGGCTCTATTGCCCGGCACAGCGCAAGCAGGCGCTGCTGCACTTCGCCTCGCGTCGCGCCATGGACATCGAAGGGCTCGGTGACAAACTGGTCGAGCAACTGGTCGATAGCAACCTCGTGCGTACGCCGGCTGACTTGTACCGTATGGGCCTGATGGCTCTGATCGATCTCGAACGCTTTGCCGAAAAATCAGCCAATAATCTGCTGCTTGCCATCGAGCATAGCAAGCAGACAACGCTGGCCCGTTTTATCTACGCTCTGGGTATCCGTAACGTCGGCGAGGCAACAGCCAAGGATCTGGCGCGTCATTTTGGCAGCCTCGATCGATTGTTGGCGGCCAATGAGGCGCAGTTGATGCAGGTGAGTGACGTTGGTCCGGTGGTTGCGCAGTGTCTGCGCCAGTTTTTCGATGAGCCGCACAATCTGGAGGTGATCGAGCAACTGCGTGCATCGGGCGTCGTCTGGAGCGAAGGCGAGGCGCTGCCGATCGCTGGCAGTGCCGTTGCCGGCAAGGTGTTTGTATTGACCGGTACGCTGCCGTCATTGACGCGCGAGGCCGCGAAGGAACTGATCGAGGCGAGCGGCGGCAAGGTCAGCGGCTCGGTATCGAAAAAGACGGATTTTGTCGTCGCGGGCGCCGAAGCCGGTTCCAAGCTTGAAAAAGCGCAGGCGCTGGGTGTGGCAGTTATTGACGAGACGCAGTTGTTGGATTTGTTGCAGCAAAATATCAAGGGAGAAACGCAATGAAGAAGGTCAAGAAGGCAGTCTTTCCGGTTGCCGGTCTCGGGACCCGTTTTTTGCCGGCTACCAAAGCCAGCCCCAAGGAAATGTTGCCGATTGTCGATAAGCCGCTGATTCAGTACGCTGTTGAGGAAGCGGTGGCGGCCGGTGTCACCGACATGATTTTCGTCACAGGCCGCAGCAAGCGCGCTATCGAAGATCATTTTGACAAGTCCTACGAGCTGGAAAACGAGTTGCTGCTGAAGAAGAAAATGGAGATGCTCGAATTTGTGCAGAACCTGCTGCCAAAGAACATCAATTGCATTTACATCCGTCAGCCCGAAGCGCTGGGGCTGGGGCACGCGGTGCTCTGCGCGAAGCCGGTGATCGGTGACGAACCCTTTGCCATTCTGCTTGCCGACGACCTGCTCGACGGCGAGCCGCCTGTTCTCAAACAGATGACGGATACCTACGACTATTACCGCTGCTCGGTCATCGGCGTGCAGGATGTGCCGCGTGCCGACACCCGTAGCTATGGCATTGTCAAAGCCAGCCCGGTCGCCGAGCGGCTTGAGCGAATCGAGGGCATTGTCGAGAAGCCAAAGCCTGAAGACGCACCATCGACGCTGGCCGTGGTCGGTCGCTACATCCTGACATCGCGAATCTTTCATCACCTTGAAAATGTCAGACCGGGGTCCGGTGGCGAGATCCAGCTGACCGACGGCATCGCCGCCTTGCTCGCTGAAGAGCAGGTTCTGGCCTATCGCTATGCGGGAAAGCGTTACGATTGCGGTTCCAAGCTCGGCTATCTGGAAGCCACGGTGGCTTTTGGCCGGCGTCATCCCGAAGTCGGTGCCGCATTCTCCAATTATCTGAAAAACATGGAATAAGCATGATAGATACCCAGCAGGCCAAAGCGCTTCTCGCTTCGGCAGACCTTATTCACTCGGCTGAAACAGTCGCTGCGGCGGTCAGCCGCCTTGCCGCTGAAGTCACCGAAAAGCTAGCCGATACCAACCCGGTGCTTCTTTGCGTGATGAGCGGCGGCGTTCCTTTTGCCGGCCAGTTGATGACGCAACTGCAGTTCCCGCTTGACTTCGACTATCTGCACGTTACCCGTTACGGGCAGGATACGTCCGGTGGCGCGCTGTCCTGGCGCGCCGCGCCGTGGACCTCGGTCAAGGGGCGTACCGTTCTGGTGGTTGATGACATACTCGATGAAGGCCTGACCCTCGCTGCGATTCATGAACGCATGCTGCAACTGGGCGCTGCGGCCTGTTACACCGCGGTGGTGGCCGACAAGCTGAACGGCAAGACGAAGCCGATCCGCGCTGATTTTGTCGCCCTGACCGTTCCCGACCGCTTTGTTTTCGGCTTCGGCATGGATGCCCGTGGCGCCTGGCGCAATTTGCCGGCGATCTATGCGATGAAGGAGGAATGAGATGCTGGCAATTATTGGTGGCAGCGGCCTGACCCAACTGGCCAACCTTGACGTCTCGCATCGCGAGGTGGTGCGCACGCCTTTTGGAGATCCTTCCGGAGCGGTGACTTTCGGCGAAATATGCAATCGGCCGGTCGCTTTTCTGGCGCGCCATGGTTATGGTCATAGCATTCCGCCGCATGAGGTGAACTACCGGGCAAATATCTGGGCTTTGTGGAAGCGCGGCGCCGTCGGCATCATCTCGGTGGCTTCGGTTGGCAGTATTCGTTCTGATCTGAAGCCTGGCGATGTGGTGATTCCTCATCAGATCATCGATTACACCTGGGGGCGTAAATCGACCTACCACGAGGGGCAAGATTGCAAGGTAACGCACATCGACTTTACCGAGCCCTACGACCGCACTTTGCGCGGGAAGCTGATCGCCGCAGCGCTTAAGGCCGGCATTCCGGTCAGCGATTCGTCGGTTTATGCGGCGACGCAGGGCCCACGTCTGGAAACGGCTGCCGAGGTTAACCGGCTGGAGCGTGATGGCGTCGACCTGATCGGTATGACCGGCATGCCGGAAGCGTCCTTGGCGCGAGAACTCGGCGTGCCTTACGCGGCAATCAACGTAGTGGCCAATTACGCAGCCGGGCGTGCCGACAGCCTCGAGGGAATCAGCTTCGAAGCAATCCAGGGCGTATTGCACGAGTCGATGGGGCATGTGCGCGCCATCATTGAGGAGATGGTTGGCTGTAATGGTCAAATCTGTTCTTAGGATGGGCGACCCGCGCCTGTGGCAACAGGCGCTGCCGGTTGAACGCTTCGATACGCCGGAACTGCACGCTTTGGTGACCGACATGGAGGACACCATGCACCATCTGGATGGCGCCGGGCTGGCTGCGCCGCAGATCGGCGTTGGCTTGCGTGTGGTGGTTTTTGGCTTCGAGCACAATCCGCGTTATCCGGAGGCGGGCGTCGTCCCCTATACTGTGCTGGTGAACCCCGTGTTGACGCCGATTGGGGACGCCGTGGACGAGGGCTGGGAAGGCTGTCTTTCGGTACCCGGCCTGCGTGGTTGGGTGCCGCGCTGGAGCAGTTTGCGTTACACCGGTTGCGATCCTTCCGGCAGGCCGATCGACCGGACGGTCAGTGGCTTTCATGCGCGCGTTGTGCAACATGAGTGCGATCATCTGGACGGTATCCTTTATCCGTCCAGAATCAGGGACATGCGCCGCTTTGGGTTTGTCGACGAGTTGCAGTGTTCCGGGTTGCTGGGTTAGAGCGCGCAGGCTCGACGATCTGCAACGGTGCGAACATAACGGCATCCTTGCGTGTCGTTGTCGTTTTCAGCCTGAAAAACGTTAAAGGACATAATAGGCGCGAATTTTGCTGTGTCTCCTGCCTTCGCGCATTTGTGCGTACGAATCAAGCGAAAGCCCCCAATTGCAGCCGCGTTACTATCCGAAATCCTTTCTGACCCTGTTGTTGCTGGCCTTTATCCTGGCCGTGCTGCCGATTGCCGCAGCCTTGTTGCAGGCGATGTCGGGTATCGACCACTTTGCCCGGCAGAGCCGGACCGTGGTCGCTGAAAGCGCCAAGGCGGCGCGTGCGAGTCGCCAATTGCTCGAAGAGGCGACCGGTCTTGAACGCCTGGCTCGGCAAATGCTGATTTTGCGCGATACCGACGTGCTCGACGACTACGAGACGGTGCGCAAACGTTTTAAGGCAAGCAGCAGCGAATTGTCGCTTCTGCCGCTGGATGAAACGCAACTGACGCTGCTCAACAAGCTCATCGACACCGAGCACGCACTTTTTGAAAAACTGCGCCAGCGAGCGGCAGCGTCTTCGATTCCAGCCGCGGAGCGGGCAATGCTGGCTGATGATTATGCGGCGCTGAGCGTGCTGGCACGCGAAATGGTTGACGTGAGCGATGAATTGATCGGCCGCGGTGTAATCGCCCTGCAGGAAGGTGCCGATGAAACGCAGCGGCGCCTGTGGGTTTTTCTGCCGGCCATGTTGGCGCTGGGGCTTGGCGTCGCTATGCTGGCAACACTGCTCATCGCCCGACCCATTCGCGAGTTGGACGATGCCATTCGGCGCTTGGGCGGTGGCGACCTCATGCCGGCGATTCGGATCCACGGTCCGGGCGATTTTGAGGGTCTGGGCCAGCGTCTTGACTGGTTAAGACTGCGTCTGATCGAGCTTGAAGCACAGAAGTCAAGATTTCTGCGCCATGTTTCGCATGAGCTGAAAACCCCCCTGACGGCGATGCGCGAAGGCGCTTCGTTGTTGGCCGACGGGACCGTGGGCACGTTGAGTGCCGAGCAGCGTGAAGTGGTTGATATCTTGCAGAACAAGAGCCTGCAATTGCAGGCACTGATCGAGCGCTTGCTCGCGGTTCAGCGTGAAATGGAGGGGCTTGGCCGTTTGCAGCCAGAGTCCGTGCATCTATCCCTGCTGCTCAACAAGGTGCTCGACGAGCATCGATTGCCGTTGGCGGCACGCAATATCAAGATCCGGCTTGATGTCAGCCCGGTCAGGGTGATCGGCGATGCGGCGAAACTGGCGACCGTGCTTGATAACCTCGTTTCCAACGCGATCAGGCATTCGCCCGAGGGTGCTATCATCGACCTGCGACTGTATCGGCTGGACGAAACGGCGAACGTCGAAATTCGTGACCAGGGCCCCGGGATCGCCAGCGCAGACCGCGAAAACATCTTCGATTGGTTTTACCAGGGCGAGGCACCGCCCGGCGATCAAATCGCCGGCAGCGGTTTTGGTCTGGCCATTGCCCGCGAATACGTTCAAGCGCACCACGGCAGTCTGAATCTTCTGCCCGACGAGGGCGGCGGCGCCGCTTTCCGACTCACGCTCCCACTGGCTTACAAAGGAAATTGACGTTTGATGTTGCAAAAAGTGTTTTCCGTGCTCTTGGTTTTCGGTTTTTTCCTGCTGGCGGCCTGCAACAGTTTGCCTCCTGCCGGTACTTCGACAACGGGGGACTTGTCCGCCGAG
>CAJAHZ010000255.1 GCA_903939665.1 uncultured Pseudomonadota bacterium
AAAACAACGCTGCTCAACCGCATTCTTTCCGAACGCCACGGCGAAAAAATCGCCGTGATCGAAAATGAGTTTGGCGAAGTCGGCATCGACAACGAACTGCTGCTCTCCGGTGACGAACAGATCATCGAGATGAACAACGGCTGCATCTGCTGCACGGTACGCGGCGACCTGATCCGCATCCTCGGCGAACTGGCCGACAAACGCGCCGCCGGCACGCTGCACTTCGACCGCGTGATCATCGAGACCACCGGTCTGGCCGACCCGGCGCCAGTCGCGCAGACCTTTTTTATCGACGAAGTGATGTCAACGCGCTACCTGCTCGATGCGGTGATTACCGTCGTCGACGCCAAGCATGCCATGCAGCAGCTCGACAGCAATGATCAGGCGCAGGAGCAGGTGGGTTTTGCCGATCGACTGCTGCTCTCGAAAACCGATCTCGTCGATGCCGACCATATTGAGGCGGTCTCGCAGCGGCTGAACCAGATGAACCCGCGTGCGGCGATTCAGGCAGTGCATTTCGGGCAGACGCCGCTCAATGAAATCCTCGATATTCGCGGCTTTAACCTGAACGCCGCTCTCGACATCGAACCGGGCTTTCTCTCCGGTGGGCATCATCACCACGACGACCGCATCCAGTCCTTCGTCTTTCGCGCTGAGCGCGATTTTGACGGCAAGCGGCTGCAGGACTTTCTTGGCGCGATCGTGCGCATTTACGGCGTCGACATGCTGCGCTACAAGGGCGTGCTGGCGGTCGATGAGATGCCCCACCGCGTCATCATTCAGGGCGTGCATGAAATGATGGGCGGCAGCACTGGTGCGCCATGGGCGAGCAATGACGCACGCTGCAGCATCATGGTCTTCATCGGCCGCGATCTGCCGCGCGAGATTTTCGAGCAGGGACTGAAGCAATGTCTGCGCGGCTAGCAGATCAATCGCGCGCCATTCCCGTTACCGTGCTCACCGGTTTTCTCGGTGCCGGTAAAACGACGCTGCTCAACCATCTGATCCACCAGCCGACGCTCTCCGACGCCGCGGTGCTGATCAACGAATTTGGTGAAGTCGGCGTCGATCACCATCTGGTCGACAAGGTCGATGACAACATCGTCGTACTCGACTCCGGCTGCCTGTGCTGCAGCGTGCGCGGCGATCTGGCGCGCAGTCTGCGCGACCTGTTCATGCGCCGGATGCGGCGCGAAATTCCCGCTTTTTCGCGTGTGCTGATCGAGACCACCGGGCTGGCCGATCCGGCGCCGGTGCTCTACACGCTGCTCGAAGACTTTTTCATCGCCGAGCGTTACCGCATCGACGGCGTGGTCACCGCAGTCGACGTGACCCACGCCGAAGATCAGCTTTCGCGACATTTCGAGGCAGTCAAACAGGTGACGATGGCCGACCGCCTGCTGCTCACCAAATGTGATCTGGCAACACCGGAAGAAATCGTCATCGTGGCGCGCCGCCTTGCCCGTGCCAACCCCGGCGCACCACAGATCGAAGTGCGCAATGGCCAAATCGACGCCGCGCAGGTGATCGGCTGCGGCTTGTACGACCCGGCCAGCAAGGTCGCCGACGTCGGGCGCTGGCTTGCAGAAGAGAAGATTCTCGCTGCATCAGCCACGGGGCACGCTCCGCACGCGCACGATGCAAACCGCCACGACGCGCTGGTGCACGCTTTCGTTCTGCGCTTTGACCGGCCTTTTGTCTGGCCGGAATTTACCGAAACCATCGACACGCTGCTCGCCACCTGCGGCGACCGCATCCTGCGCGTCAAGGGACTGATCAACATTGAAGGCGAGGGCGCGCCACGCGTCGTGCAGTGCGTACAGCACATGCGCTATCCCGAATCCGCGCTGCCTGCTTGGCCCGACGACGACCATGGTTCGCGCCTCGTCTTCATCGTACGCGCGCTGGCCAGAGAACACGTCGAAAAAGCCTTTGCCATGTTTTGCGACGCGCAAGCGGTCGAGGCTGCCGGATGAAGGCGCTACGTCACCTGCTATTTTGCATGGTGCTGCTGCTCACGCAGACCGGCGCGCTGACGCACGCGCTGGAACATCTGCGCACCGATGCCGACACCTCGGCCAGCCACAACTGTGCACTCTGCATCGCGGCGCAGGGGCTCGATGCCCAACTGATTTCAACGCCATCGACTGTCGGCCCGATGGTCGCCGCTTTCGCGCCACCGGCGACCGTGACGGCACGGATTTATTCCCCCGAGGCCGTTTCACCACGCGCCCGCGCACCGCCCGCACTGCTCTGAAGCCTCGTTTGTGTCGTCGCCGTTCGCTTGCGGACGGCGTCACCCTTGCTTTGGAGAAAAACCTTGAAAACACTGGGCATCCCCCTGCTGGCGGCGTTGATCGCCCTGCCGGCGACGGCATCCGCCGCCAATGAAAGCGATCTGCGTGCGCTGCGCGAGGAGGTCGCACGCTTGCGTGAGACCTATGAAAAGCGCATTGACGCGCTGGAGAAGCGCGTGCTCGAAGCGGAATCAAAATCAGCCGCAACAGCGCTTGTCACAGCAAAGGCCGAAGCCGCTGCAATGCCGGCACCGGCAACTTCGGCGGGCAGCAACGCCTTCAATCCCAACATCTCGCTGATTCTGTCCGGACAGTACGGCAACCTGTCCAAAAACCCGAAAAACTACCGGATCACCGGCTTTCACCTGCCAAGCGAGCCCTTGGGCGATATCACCCCGCAGCGCGGCTTCAGCCTGGCGGAAAGCGAACTGGGTATTTCGGCGAACATCGATCACCTGTTCTACGGCGCAGCGAGCTTCGCTATCCACCCCGACAACACGTTGTCGACCGAGGAGGCGTTCATCCAGACCACCGCACTGTCGCAAGGCTTGACGCTCAAAGCCGGGCGCTACTATTCGGGCATCGGCTATCTCAACGAACAGCACGCGCATGCCTGGGATTTTGTCGATGCACCGCTCGCCTATCAGGCCTTTCTCGGCGGCCAGTTCAACAACGACGGCGTACAAGTGCGCTGGTTGGCGCCGACCGATACCTTTCTGGAAATCGGTGCGGAAGTCGGGCGTGGTGCCAATTACCCCGGCACCGGACGCAACAAGAACGGCTCTGGCGCCAGCGCCATTTACGCGCATCTGGGCGGCGATGTTGGCATCAGCAACAGCTGGCGTGCCGGGCTTTCACTGCTCACCACCTCGCCGCACGACCGTGAGTGGGATGACACCGACACCACCGGTACGGCGGTCAGCAACAGCTTCACGGGCAGCAGCCGGCTGTGGATCGCCGATGGCGTATGGAAATGGGCGCCCAACGGCAACACCGACCACACCTATTTCAAACTGCAGGGTGAATATCTGCGACGCATTGAAGACGGCAATCAGACCTACGATACAGCGGCGGCTTCGCTTGGCACATCGACCAGTGGCTACAACACAACGCAAAGCGGCTGGTATTTACAGGGCGTTTACCAGTTTGCGCCAAACTGGCGCGCCGGCCTGCGCACCGAGCGGCTAAGCAACAACACCGTCGATTACGGCAGCAATAATGCCAACCTGTTACGACCGGACTACGCCCCGAAACGCAACGCCCTGATGGTCGACTACAACCCCAGCGAATTTGCCCGCATCCGCCTGCAGCTTGCTCAGGACAAATCACAACAGGGCATCACCGACAACCAGATTTTCCTGCAATACCAGATGAGCCTCGGCGCTCACGGTGGACACAAATTCTAGGAGCCAGCCATGCTGAACAGATCAATCCG
>CAJAHZ010000256.1 GCA_903939665.1 uncultured Pseudomonadota bacterium
CATCGCTTGCTCCAATACGACCAGACGCGCGCTGGAATTTCGAGATTTGACATAAATCAATGTTTTTTTGAGTTTAGCACAGGCGGCATGGGTTGTTGTAACAAGAATCGATCGCAACTTGATGATTGCAATGAGTATTGCGTTTCGTTGTGCGGCGCAGCAATTGATGTGCCGACCAATCGGTGGCACTTTGCCCGCGCCTCTTGCCGCAAAGACGAGGATTTTTGTTGCGCCGAACAATCGTTTTGGCGTCAGGTGCAGGTGGGCGTGTCCGACTGCAAAAAACGAAGAAGGCCGGACAATGCCGGCCTTCAGTTGGCGTCTCAGCGAGCTTCGGTCAGACGGCGGCGACCATTGGGGCAAGGTGTGCGCGCATTCTTTGCATCGCCTTGACCTCGATTTGCCGAATGCGTTCGGCGGAAACGCCGAATTCGGCAGCCAGATCATGCAGCGTGGCCGGATTTTCCTCGTTCAGCCAGCGCGCCTCAACGATGCGGCGGCTGCGGTCATCCAGACTGACAATTGCTGCCTGCAGGCCGTGACTTTGCAGATGCTCGCGGGAACGCGCCTCAAGTACCCGGGTCGGCTCGCTATTGCTGTCGGCTAGGTAGGCGATCGGGGCGAAAGCCTCCTCGCCGTCATCATCATTGGCCTCAAGCGCCAAGTCGTGGCCCGAGAGGCGAGTTTCCATCTCGACAACTTCTTCCGGCTTGACGCCAAGTCGATGTGCGATATCGGCTACCTGTAAAGGCGCCAGCGTATCGCTGCTTGGTTTCATGCTCCGCAGGTTGAAGAAAAGTTTGCGTTGCGATTTCGTTGTCGCAACCTTTACCATGCGCCAGTTTTTCAGCACATATTCATGGATCTCGGCTTTGATCCAATGCATCGCAAACGACACCAAACGCACGCCGCGTGCAGGGTCGAAGCGTTTCACCGCCTTCATCAGGCCGATGTTGCCCTCCTGAATCAGGTCAGCATGGGGCAATCCATAGCCCAGATAGCCGCGCGCTACCGAGATCACCAGGCGAAGGTGAGACAACACCAACTGCCGAGCCGCTTCCACGTCTTCTTCTTCGCGAAAACGCTTGGCGAGCGAAAACTCCTCTTCTTCCGTAAGCATCGGGAAGCGCTTTGCCGCCTGAACATAGGCATCGATATTGCCGACCGCAGAAAGCGTCGGGAAAGTCAGGGCTTGCGTCATAAGGTCTTCACCTCCACTCATACTTTAGATAATTTTAGCACTCGCCGAATGAGAGTGCCAATATCTTGAAAAGTTCGTCTGGAATGATGCGTGTTTTTTTGGGAATTGCGAAAAACGTGAAGGGTTTCGCTTGCCCGCGCGACGGGCGAATCTGCCGGCTGCAAGGAACCGCCAGCGCATGCACTGGCGGTTCCTTGCAGCTGCCCGTCTAGGACTTGGCTTTTGCAGATTTGTCCGTTTTTGTCGGCACGATAAAGCCGCCTGCTGCTGGCGCAGGTTGTTTCTGCTGTTTTGGTTTCTTTGTTTCTTTGTTGCCGCGTAACTGACCTTTGGCCATGGTCTTTCTCCTCGCACTCCCGTGCATTCAAAAATTACTCGTCGGCCCCGTGAGGTCATCTCAGGAGCATTCTGACAGTTGTGAGTCACCCCCAAACGGGCGGCGCTTCAACTTGCCTTGATCATAGGCCGTTGGGGAGGACTGTTGTGAAAATTTCTTCCGCCGGTGCAGGCGGCCCATTGATTGGCAGGCAAATTTCCGTTCAGCGCAACAATCTGTCGCCATGCGTGTCGTCGCGGATCACCTCTCCCTCGATGATTCTCGCCCCGGAAGGCTGCTCGGCCATTTGTTCGCGCAGTTGCTTGCGCAGAGCGCGCGATTTCCACCAGACGTAGCCCAGCGCCAGCACGCCGACCGTTGCCGCCACGGCGAGCAGTACCAGCGAAAACATGAAGGCGAGGATCAGCACCGCAGTGCCTAGAAGCAGGGCGATGATCCTTCCCAACAGGCTTGGCGCACGCGTGTCAAAGCGCAATTTTTTACCGGAAAACCTGAATTGCTCTTCGTCTGTCATCAAGGTCCTTTGCTGCCGCAGTCAAAGAAATGTTCAAAGGGCGGACAAGCCTGCTTCCTGACAAGAAAACGGCCTGCACAGAGGGGGGCTGGCAGGCCGGGGGTACCATCGTTGCATCACCCACAAGGAGGAGGGGAGGGCAGCGCAGCGACTGAGGTGAATACTACCGAACCGACATTGGCAAGTCTGTTGTGCCTCTGTCGCGCTTGTGTAACGGCTTGTATCGCCACTGAACGGGCTTGAAAAGCCTTAGAAAACAAAACCCGTATTGAGAAACTTTGATCGCCGATTGACCACAATGTCGTCCAGTAGGTGGGTCGTGGTTTCGCAGCGCTTGGCGGCGACCATCGAACGGATGGAGAACGAGCGCAGCGCATCGGTGACCGATAATGTCCCTTCCGCCGAGTCCTTGCGGCCGGTGAAGGGAAAGGTGTCCGGTCCGCGCTGGCATTGGGCATTGATATTGACCCGGCAAACCTGATTGACCAGCGGATCGATCAGCGCGGCGATCTGGCTCGGGTTGCTCCCGAAAATACTCACCTGCTGCCCGTAATCGGACTCGATGACATAGTCGAGCGCGGTCTGGATGTCCTCGAACGGCATCACGGGAATGACCGGGCCGAACTGCTCCTCGTTGTACAGCCGCATTTCCTGGCTCACCGGGAATACCAGTGCCGGCCTGAATAACGATGCGCTACTCTCGCCGCCACCGGCATTGATCACCCGGGCGCCATGGCTGACCGCATCGGCGATGCATTCAGCGAGGTAGGCGGGGGCGCCCTCTTCGGCCAGGGGTGTAATCTGAACGCCGTTTTCCCAAGGCATGCCGATTCTCACCTTGTCGAGTTCTTCAGCAAGGCGGCGCAGAAAGGCTTCGGCGATGCTTTGATGTACGAGCAGCATTTTCAGCGCTGTGCAGCGTTGGCCATTGAACGAAAGCGTTCCGAGCAGGCATTCGCGCACCGTCAATTCAAGGTCGGCATCGGGCAGAATGATTGCGGCGTTCTTGGCGTCGAGCGCGAGTACGCCGCGCAGGCGGTTGCTCTTCGGGTGTTGTTTTTTCAGGGTATCGGCAACGCCTGACGAGCCGATGAAAGCCAGTACGTTGATTTTGCCGGTTTCCATGATCGGCGGAATCACCGCCTCGCCCGGGCCATAGACGGTATTCACCACGCCGGCTGGAAACGCCTCGCGGAAGGCTTCGAGCATCGGGTAGAAGAGCAGGGTGCCGTGTGTCGGCGGCTTGAATACCACGGTGTTACCCATGACCAACGCCGGGATCATGGTGGTGAAGGTCTCATTCATCGGATAGTTGAAGGGGCCCATGCACAGCACCACGCCGAGCGGCGCACGGCGGATCTGGGCAATTACGCCCTCCTGCTCGACAAAGCGCGAATTCGAATTGTCGACTTCCTTGACGGCATCAATGGTGGCGCGCATGTATTCGATCGTGCGATCGAATTCCTTTTCCGAATCGGCCAGACTCTTGCCAATTTCCCACAGAATCAGTTGCACAATTTCTCGGCGCTTGACGCAGATCAGGCGGATGAAGTGTTCAAGGCAGGCGATCCGTTCAGCGACCAGCATCGTCGGCCAGACGCCGCCACCATGGTCATAAGCGCGTACTGCACCATCGAGTGCCGCAAGGGCCTCGTCGCGCCCCATGTGCGGCTGGCTGCCAATCTCCAGCGGCGTCAGCGTGCCATCGGCTTGGCGCAGGCGGACCGGAGAAATTACTTTGCGCGCACTGCCCTTCCAGATGCGAATTTCGCCATCGACCAGATAGGCACGCTGATGAATTGGTGAGAGCAGACGCAGTTCGGCGGGGATTTCTTCCTGCAGGGGAAACAGGGAAGTCAGGGTATTCACGCTGCATCTCCTTCGTCGGGCGGCACACGGGGGCTTGGCGCCATGCCGCAGTATAGAGAGGGATTGTCGTGGCGCGCTACGTTGACACGTTTTTTTGGCGGCGACGACAGTCAGTCGGGAAGCCCGCCGAGGCGATGCCGGAAGCGGCCAGCGCTCCCGGCTCGGCAAGCGGCTCAGGCCGAAGTAGAGAGACTGCTCCGGTTTGAATCATTGCCGCTGTAAGCATGCACCAATTCCATGATGCGCTTCATGATGGCCTGTTCGCTGTCTGGCGCAGAACCCGATGCTGCGACCGAAGTGTTGCTCTGGTCGTTCGTGCCTGCTGAAGCGTTTCGCGTGCTTCGGTCGTACGCCATCGCTTCCTTGAAGCTGACTTTCCCGTCCCCGTCGGCATCGGCCTTGTCGAAGTTGTTTGCCAGGCTGCTGAAAAGAGCCGAACGTTCCGTGTCAGTCGATGAAGTCTCGTTGGCCATACTGACCAACTGTTCCTTGCTCAAATCCGGGCCTTCCTTGCCGCCGCCCGGTGGCGGCGGTGGTGGCGGCGGCATGGCGCCGCTACTCATGCGCATCCGGTCGAACTGGCTGTCGAGTTGCGCGGCAAGCTTCTTCAGACTGTCGGACATCTCGTCCTTGGTGACTTTGCCGTCGCCGTTGCCGTCGAGTTTGTTGAACACGTCGTCCACGCTGGCGCCATCACTCGCTCGCCGAGAGTTCGGTATTTGCGAGAAGGCCGATTGCAGATCGCTCTTCTCGAGGTAGCCCTTCCCCTGAGCGTCAAGCTGCGAGAACAGCTTGTCGACCATCCGCGATGGATCGGGTCGCCGCATATCCTGGGACATTGCTGACGAAACGTAACTACCCACATTGCCGATGCCGCTCATGCTTGTCTTCCTCCGGTTAGTATTGAATCAACTGGCGACAAGAATGGGCTTCAATATGGGATTTTTTGCGCAGATATCTGCTTGAATATAGGATTTCTTGTGTAGGTTGAATAGTTTCTCGAACGTATTTTTCGAAACTGCAATTGGTTGGAATAGTGTTCGTTTTGCCAAGGGCGGCTAATGTCATGGACCAGCCCGTGGGTGTAATATGACATCGGGCAGGTGCCGGCCATCAAGAGACATTTGACCGCTGACGCTGACAGGCAGGTCAAGGGATACACAACGGACAGTGGTTCGAGATAACGCGTCAATCATATCTATGCGAATGCGTTATTCGCATGCCAAAGAACGAACTGCCGCTTAGGTGCGCACACCGGCCAGTGATAAAAATCCCGAATTGAATGGCTACGTATTCAAAGTTCGGCGGGTTGCAGATGAAATGCCTAGATCGTTGATCCGGCAACGACAAAAGATACGCGACACCAACCGGGGCTCCAAAAAAGACTTTGCCCTCAGCCATGTTTCAGCGCATCGTCATCTGCCATTCGCAAATGGCGTAAGATGCTGCCACCATTCAGCATAAAGCCACCCAACATGCTCAGCCCAGCACTCCGCCCGCGTGATCGCGACGCTCTCATTCAATCGCTGCGTGCTGGCGTTACACCGCGCCTCGGCGCACGACACATCCAGGTCGGCCGCGACGCGGAAATCGC
>CAJAHZ010000257.1 GCA_903939665.1 uncultured Pseudomonadota bacterium
ACCCAAGGCTTCTTCAGGACATGCGCGTAGTAGAACTTCAGCCCATACAGATCAAGCTTGACCGTGCTCCACGAGTGCGATGCCACCAGTTCGCTGAAGTAGTCGGTCAGTTGCTGCACGGAGAGATTATCGATCTGCTGATCGAAACGCTCGCCGATCCGGCGAATCGCGCGCGAGTAGGCTTCGATTGTCTTCGGTTGCAGCCCCTTGAGTTTGAGATGTTGCAGATGCAACGCGTAGTTGCGCTCGAAACCCTTTTCATTTGATGCTTTCATCGTAAAATGACCTCTCAGTTCGTTACGGAACAATCCCTCGTCAGAGGGGGGAGATCAATTGTGAATCCAGCTCGTTGTTGCTTGTTCCTCCGCGTAGCGGCTTCGTCCAACACCACGTTCCATCTAAATTCTCATTTTGAGAAATAAGAAAAACCGTGCGTATTCCGCTTCATTCGCTATTCGCGAATAGCGAATAACCGACGCCTTAGCGCGCAATAACGCTTACGCCGCATGTCCTTGCGGCAAACGCACATCGACGACAATTTCCGAATAAGGGGTAAAAACCAGCCCTTTCTCGTCCTTCTCCACAACCTGCCATTCAGCCAGCCGCTCCACGTCGCCATGCACGTTCTTGTAATCCCGCTTCAGGCATCGGGCCAGCGCGGCGATAGTCATCGGGCCGCCTTCGCGCAGCGCGGCCAGCAACTCCCAGCGTCTCGGCGTGAATACCGCAAAGATCTGCCCGACATCGGCAAACCCTATACCGAAATACGGTGCCGGCGACTCGCCTCGCTCCAGCGCCTCCATCGTCTGCGCAGCCCGGCCAAGTGAGGTTTCCAGCGCCCCGCCAACCGTCACATTGAGAATACGCTCGCTCATAGTCCAGCTCCTTTCACATCGGCCATGAAGTCCGCCATCAGTTGCCGCGGATTCACGAAATGGTAAGTCTCTTCCAGGTCGCCCAAATGCCTGTGGTCGCCCTTGCCGCGCTCGTTGTCATACCCGACGACCCGCTTGCCATCGACCACATAGACCAGCCGATACTTGTAAGGATGTTCGGAAGGCGGCACCGGTTCCGGCACCTGCCAGATCATGATTTCGACAAACCCGGCGCCGAATGACTCCTTGATCCGTAAAAGTTCTTTGGCTTTCATGGGGTCTACTGCACCATAGTCTGTTTATGGCGTCAAGAACCATAGGACATGCAGCTTGGACGACATATCTGAAACTTTCGAACCATCTCTGACCCCGACGCATCCCTATGCGCAATTGCTATCTGCCGGCACTCTGGCTATCCTCGAACCTGCCGCAGAAACCGGAACGCCTCATGAACAGCACACCAGCAAACATCGACGCAGCAACGCAACGCGCAGCGCAAGTGTTCATCGCCAGAATATCCAGCCAGTATGATCTGGCGGAGGCGGTACTGTTCGGCAGTCGTGCTCGCCGGACGCATCGGCCGGACAGCGATGCAGACATCGCCGTGGTCCTGCGCGGCCCGCACGGGCAGCGGGCCGACGCGGCAGTAGAGATGGCCGGCATCGCTTTCGACGTGATGCTCGAAACCGGCGTGCTGATCGAGGCGGTGCCACTTTGGGAAGACGAGTGGGCGCACCCGGAACACTTCAACAACCCGGCGCTGATCGCCAACATCCAGCGTGACGGAATTCGTCTGTGAGTCCGGAGGACTACGACGAAAAAGCGATCCGCGCCCTGGCATCAGCCAGGCTGCTCTTGGCGAACGGGGATATTGAAGGCGCCTGTAATCGCGCCTATTACGCCATGTTCGACGCAGCCCATGCAGCACTGCTGCGCTCTGGCGCCCAAATCAATCCCGCTGAAATTCGCACCCACAGCGGCCTGATCGGTGCATTCGGCAAGCATCTGGTCAAACCGGGGCTGGCTTCCACCGAGATTGGCCGATCGCTCAATCAGGTCGAACGTATCCGCCTGCTTGCCGACTATACCGGCGAGGCGATTGATGCTGACAAGGCCGTCTGGGCAATCGATCAGGCCGATGCCTTCCTGAAGACGCTGGCATTCGCCATTCACAAATAGCGAATCATCGCGAGAGCCGCTTAAACATTGGCTCGCAGGGCATCACTCAAGCAAGATGCCCCGAAGGGCAAGCGAAGCTGCCCAGAGAAAATACCCTTGTATATTTCGTATTGAAGAATATCTTGAATAGAGCAGTTGTCGATGGAACGTGTGGGCAGTTCGCCGTAGGCGAACGGGCCACAAATCCTTGGGGTGTGCCTGTATCTATTGGCCTGCAGACAGACTACTCAAAACGGATCCGGCAAATGCCTTGGCTTGAACCACCTGACGCAGCCATCATGATGCGCTTGAGGCTGGCGTCGACGACCAACACATCTAAAATTTTTCGAATTATTTACGCCGCGAGCCGCATGGATATTGGCCTGCAGCATACCGCAGACATACCAGCCGACTGGCGGCGAGCACGCTGTCTATTTCCTGGCGCGTTTTCTGCTCGGGTGTCATTGTTATGCTCTTTGAGAGGACCGGGAGAGTCTAGCACGTTGGGATGCGCGCACCGAAGCGCTTGGCACAGCAATAGCGGCCACCGAGCAAAACCTCAAAGCCCCCCGCCCTATCCGGCCTCGCTCAAGTCTGGCGGTGCCCAGCACAACAGTTCGGCAAGCCGATAGATCACCCAATCGGATTCACTGGCGCTGATAACGGCAGCATCGGC
>CAJAHZ010000258.1 GCA_903939665.1 uncultured Pseudomonadota bacterium
CGCGACGAGGAACACGCACTGCGTCTTCAGCGCGAACTGGACGAACGGAAATACCATGCCATCTTTGACAACGCCGACTCCGGCATTTTCATCGCCAGCTTCGATGGCCGTCTTGAGTCGTGGAACCGCGCACTGGGTCAGCAATTCAGGCTTCGGGAAGGCAGCGAGGCCGACCTGAAAGCACTCGGTTGGCGCAGCCCGGAGCGGCTCGCCGCGCTGCTGCAAGCGTGCATACTCGAAAACACCCCGCAGGCCGAGGACATCGAGTTTCTGCCAGACGAAGGCGCGCCCTGCTGGTTTCACATCACGCTGACACCGATCGGCGACAATCAGGCACAAGGGCTGGTCAATGATATTTCCCAGCGCAAACAGGCCGAGGAAGATATTCGTAACGCCCTGGCCCAGCAACAGGAACTCAATCAACTCAAGTCGCGTTTTGTCTCAATGACGTCGCACGAGTTCCGCACCCCGCTGTCAGCGATACTTTCATCGGCCGAACTCGTTCGCGACTATTACGACCGCCTTGACCCGCAAGAGCGCACAGATTTGTTCAAGAACATCGAGAACGGCGTGATGCGGATGACGGAGATGCTCAACAACATGCTGATCATCGGCAAGGCCGATGCAGACCAGCCAAAACTTTCTCCCGAATTGTTGAACCTGCGGCGTTTTTGCCGTGACGTCGCCGCAGAGGCGGAAATCGCTCTTGAAGCCGGCATGACGCGACCGGAACTCCATCTTGATCTGGAAACCCACAGCGAAACCGTCATGCTCGACCCGAGGCTGATGCGCCACATTCTTGGCAACCTTCTGTCGAATGCGCTGAAATACTCGCCTGACGGCGGACGCGTCGATTTTCTCGTGCGCGCAAAAGAAGGCGGCGTGTGCTTTGTCGTTGCCGACCAGGGCATCGGAATTCCAGCCGACGAACTGCCGGATCTGTTCGAGTCATTTCATCGCGCCCGCAACGTCGGCAACATTCCGGGCACCGGGCTCGGGCTGGCCATTGTCAAGCAATCGGTGCAGGCGCATGGCGGGAGGATTTTCGTCGAAAGCCAGCCAGGGCAAGGCACGCGCTTTACGGTAGACATCCCGATTTGATCGCCGAAAATAGATTAACCATGGACGAAACTCACGCTATGCAGACCGTCGCAGCCACCAGGCAAGTGGGCAAACGCCACGCCATATTTTGCGCCTTGTTGGCGCTGGGCGGTTTTGCGCACGCAGAGCAGGAGATGGCGGGGATACGCTTTACCGGCTCCGGCTTTCTGACGCTGGCCGCCGGCAAAGTGTTTGGCGGAGACCCGGCGCAGGACTTCAACGGCTACAAGGCACCGCTTTATGTTTCGGACTTTGCTCAGGCCGGCATTTATGAATCCGGTCGGGTGTCGATGCGTCCCGATTCGCGCCTTGGCTTGCAGGGTGCTGCTTATTTCAGCCCCGATTCTTCGCTCACCGGCCAAGTCGTGGCGCGGGGCGCGCAAGGCGGCAAAGTCAATCTTGAATGGCTTTACGCCAGCCATAACCTGAACGACAAACTGACCGTGCAGGTGGGACGCAAACGCCTGCCCTTGTTTTACTACTCGGAAACGCAGGATGTCGGCTTCACCTACCCCTGGGTGCACCTGCCACCGCAGCCCTACGGCTGGGATATCGTCAATTACAACGGCGCCAATCTGCTTTATCGCGACCAATGGGGAAATTGGGCTTCGAGCATGAATTTCTTTGCTGGGAACGAAACCCGCAAAGACAATCCGTACTGGAAAATCTACAACGGCCGCCACACCCGCACCGATTCAAAATGGAGCCGAATCGTCGGTGCCGACCTTTCACTGAACCGGGACTGGCTTGAGGTGCGCGGGGCCTACATTCAATCGAAGTTTCAGGATCGCTTTGAAGATCCTTCGCTGCCACCGCCCTACAGCTACTCATTAAGTGCAGGGCAGAAAATCTACACACTGTCGTTCGCCATTGACTACCAGAACTGGCTGTTGCGCAACGAGTATATGGTGATGGACCGGATCAGCGTCGGCGAGAAAGACTACGCCCAGCTGCTTGGCGTCGGCTACCGTATCGGCAAATTCCTCCCCATGCTGACCTGGGCCAATTACAAACTGAAATATTTTCCCGGCAAAGCCGATCCTTCTCTTCTGATCGACCCGGCAAGCATCGACCCGACGACAGAAGAGGCGCACTCGACGCTGGCCCTGACACTGCGCTACAACCTCACGGCAACCAGTGCCGTCAAGCTTCAGCTCGAACGCTGGCAGGATCGCGGCGGCGCCAACTTTAACGCGGGAATACCGTACGGCAATCCGAAGTTGCTCAGCGTCAGCTACGATTTGGTGTTTTGAGGCCCGTCGATTTGGTAAAATTGCGGGCTTGATTCAAGCAAGTACGCATCATTTCACACCAAAACAGGGAGTTTTCCGTGCAAATCGTCTGCCTTGACCTCGAGGGCGTCCTCGTCCCCGAAATCTGGATCGAATTCGCCGAGCGCACCGGCATTGCCGCGCTGCGCCGCACAACGCGCGACGAGCCGGATTACGACAAGCTGATGAAATATCGCCTAGCCCTCCTCGCCGAACACAAACTCGGCCTGCCGGACATCCAGAAAGTCATCGCCGAGATGGGGCCGATGCCCGGCGCGCGCGAGTTTGTCGACGGCCTGCGCGAAGATTATCAGGTGATCATTCTGTCCGACACCTTCTACGAATTCGCTCATCCGCTGATGCGCCAGCTCGGCTGGCCGACATTGTTCTGCCACTCGCTCGAAGCCGACGCCAACGGCGTGCTGGTCAATTACCACCTGCGCATGCCTGACCAGAAGCGTGAGGCCGTCAAGCGCTTCAAGGAGCTGAACTTCACCGTGGTGGCCGCCGGTGATTCGTACAACGATACGGCGATGCTCAATGAAGCACACGGCGGCATTCTCTTCCACCCGCCGGAAAACGTCATCCGCGAGTTTCCGCAGTTCCCGGTAACCCTCGACTACGCTGCGCTGCGCAGCGAAATCGACAAAGCCTTTGCGCGCGCCGCAAAATAGCGCCCGCTCATCCATGCACGCACAGCGCTTCTACACGCTTTCCGCCTCCTGCCCCGACCGGGTGGGCATCATCGCACGGGTCTCGGGTTTCATCGCCGAGAACAAGGGCTGGATTCTCGAATCAAGCTATCACGCTGACGACGCGGTAAATGGCAACGGCGCGGATTGCGGTCGTTACTTCATGCGTATCGAAGTGAAAGCGGATTCACTGCCTTTCCATCTCGCCGAATTCCGCGAGCGCTTTCGGCCGATCGCCGAAGAACTGGAAATGGACTGGAAGATCAGCGACTCAGCGGTAAAGAAGCGCGTTGTCGTACTGGTCAGCAAACAGGAGCACTGTCTTTACGACTTGCTGGCGCGCTGGCAATCGAAGGAACTCGACATCGAGATCCCGTGCGTCATCTCGAATCACGATACCTTCAAGGGTTTCGTCGAATGGCATGGCATCCCCTTCCATCACGTGCCGGTCAATCCCGACAACAAGGAAGCCGCCTACGTCGAAGTGCAGCGCATTTACGAAGAGGTGCATGGCGAAACGATGGTGCTGGCGCGCTACATGCAGATTCTCTCGCCTGACCTGTGCGCCAAATACCCCGGACAGATCATCAACATTCACCACTCTTTCCTGCCCAGTTTTGTCGGCGCCAAGCCTTATCATCAGGCCTACCAGCGCGGCGTCAAACTGATCGGCGCGACCTGCCACTACGTCACCACCGAGCTTGATCAGGGACCAATCGTCGAACAGGACGTAATTCGTATCGACCATTCGGATTCAGTCGAAGACATGGTGCGCTACGGCAAAGACATCGAAAAATCTGTCCTCGCCCGCGGCCTGCGCTACCACCTTGAAGACCGCGTGCTGGTGCATGGCAATAAAACGGTGGTTTTCCGTTAATTTAGAGTAAAGGAAAAAGCGAACCACCAAGGCACCAAGGACACAAAGTTACACCAAGAAAAGCTTTGTTCTAAAAGACCTGCTTTTCTTGGTGACTCTTGGTGAACTTGGTGTCTTGGTGGTTCGCTTTTTATAGTTTTTGCAGCCCACTGGAGCCTCACCCGCATGATCACCCTCAAAAGCGTCACCCTGCGCCGTAGCGCCAAGGTGCTGCTTGATAACGCTTCTGTCACACTCAATCCCGGCGAAAAAGTCGGCCTCGTTGGCCGCAACGGCGCCGGCAAATCGACACTCTTCGCGCTGCTCAATGGCACACTGCACGAAGATGCCGGCGACTTCAGCATTCCAACGCAATGGCGCATGGCGCAGGTGGCGCAGGACATGCCGGAGACCGACCAGTCGGCCACCGACTTCGTCATTGAAGGCGATACCGTCCTGCTTGCTGCGCAAGCTGAAGTGCACGCTGCCGAGGCGACCGATGACGGCGAGCGCATGGGTCATGCCTACATGGCGTTGCACGACGCCGGCGCGCACGACGCACAGGCGCGGGCGCAGGCACTGATTCTCGGCCTTGGCTTCAAGACCACCGAACTGAACAACCCGGTCGACAGTTTTTCCGGCGGCTGGCGCATGCGTCTGCAACTGGCACGTGCTTTGATGTGCCCGTCCGACCTGCTGCTACTCGACGAACCGACCAACCACCTCGACCTCGACGCACTGGTCTGGCTCGAAGCCTGGCTCAAGCGCTACGACGGCACGATGGTCGTGATCAGCCACGACCGCGAATTCCTCGACGCGATTACTTCGGTGACGCTGCATATCGACAACGCCAAGCTGGTGCGTTACGGCGGCAACTACAGCACCTTTGAAGATATGCGCGCACAGCAGATGGAGTTGCAACAGAACTCCTATCTGAAGCAGCAGGACAAGATTGCCCACCTGCAAAGCTTCATTGCCCGCTTCAAGGCCAAGGCCAGCAAAGCCAAACAGGCGCAGAGCCGGGTCAAGGCACTCGACCGCATGGAGCGCCTGGCGCCGGTGCTGGCCAGCGCCGACTTCACCTTCGAATTCAAGGAGCCGGCCAACCTGCCGAATCCGATGCTCGCCATGCAGGACGCCTGCTTCGGCTACCCGCCGCCGGAAGATGCGCCGGTCGGCACGCCGCCAACGGTAATCGTGCGCAACGTCAATAAATCGGTGATGGCCGGCCAGCGCATCGGCATCCTTGGCGCAAACGGGCAGGGCAAATCAACGCTGGTGAAAACCGTCGCCCGCGCCCTCGCGCCAACGGGCGGTACGGTGCAGGAGGGCAAGGGGCTGAATGTCGGCTACTTCGCGCAGCAGGAACTCGACGTGCTGCGCCCACTCGACACGCCGCTCGAACACATGGTTCGCCTTGCCAAGGAATGCCTGCCTGCCGGGCAGAGCGGTCGCGAGCAGGATCTGCGCACCTTCCTCGGCAGCTTCAATTTTGCCGGCGACATGGTCAAGCAACCGGTCGGCACGATGAGCGGCGGCGAAAAAGCACGCCTCGTCCTGTGCATGATCGTCTGGCAACGCCCGAACCTGCTGCTACTCGACGAACCGACCAACCACCTCGACCTTGCGACGCGCGAGGCGCTGGCCATGGCGCTCAACGAGTTTGAAGGCACCGTGATGCTGGTCAGCCACGACCGTTCGCTACTGCGTTCGGTGTGCGATGAATTCTGGCTGGTTTCACGTGGCGGTGTTGAGCCTTTCGATGGCGATCTCGACGACTACCAGCGTTATCTGCTCGACGAAGCCAAGCGCGCGCGGGAGGAGTTGAAAGAGTCGCTGAAAAACCCCAAGGAAGTTGCCACGCAAGCGCCGCACGCGCCTGTGGCCAACAAAAAGATTTCCGAGAAACTGAAAGTGTTGATGCGCGATCAGGGCAAGCTCGAACAAGTCATGCTCGATTTGCAAACAAAAAAACATGCGCTCGAAGCGCGTTTGTCTACGCCTCTACCACCGCAGGAAATTGGTGAACTCGGCGGGCAACTGAAGAAAACCGACGACGAACTCGCCGGGCACGAAGAAAAATGGCTGGCGATTTCCGAGCAGATTGAAGCGGCATCCTGATGAACGAAGGCTGGATCATCTTCGGCGTCTGCATCATATTTATCCTCGGCGCGGCGATTCCGCTGCTCAAGAATCGAGGCGCTGACCGGACGCCGCTACCGCCCCGGAAAGAAACACTGCGCGACTGGCGCAACGAAAGGTAGGCAGTCGCTACCTCAAGCAGTCAGCGATTACTTCTTTTTCTTTGCTGCCGCAGCGCGAGGTTTGGCCGCACGTTTGGCTGGCGGTTTCGCAGGAACTTTGGCTTCGGGCGTCACATTGGACGCCTTTGGCTGATCGCCAAGCACCCCTTTCAGCGGACAAATCTTGAAAGCGGGGCATTTCTGGCAGCCAACGGCGATGGCGATCGGGCAAATGGTCATGATGATTTCCTGTTAATGTTGGCGCAGTATACGTGGCCTTTCAACGGATCAGGCCGCGCAACGTACAGAAGGTTGATTATCGCTTGCGCAAAGGATCGAGCAGCGACGACAGGCCGTTGTGATCAAGTTCCTGCATCAAGGCCAGTAACTTGCCGATTTCACCGGGCGGAAAGCCTTCACGGGCAAACCAGTTGAGATACTGTCCCGGCAGATCGGCGATCAAACGGCCCTTGTATTTGCCGTAAGGCATGGTCCGCGTGACGAGATGTTGCAGATGTTCGGAATTCATACGGTTCGTGGCGGTAAGGACTGACGGTACCGCAAGTCTGCCGCCCGACCCGCATCGGGGTCAAGCGAAGACGGCAAGCGAAAGTGTCAAATTCTACCGACTGACCTATGCTGAGAGCAACTCTATGCCAAATTCATTGACGAAACACTTCAGTCGAAACGCTTATCTGACACAGGCAGTGTTATCCGCCGCCTTCCTCGCCGGAGCGTTATTTCCCTCTGCGGCATCGGCCGCGCCCCTCCTGCGTTGCCAGCTTAGTCAGGGCGGCATCGTACAGGTATTGGATTTTAAGCCGGTTGCCGACCCCTACCGTGTTAAGTCTGTCGATGTCCGGGAGAATTTTCGCTTCAAGGCCGTGGTTATCGGCGACGAGCAGAAAGTCAGCTATATCAAGCTCTACACCTATTACCACTCAAAACGGCAGCCGGTATTGCTGCATGAAGCCAGGTATTTGACGCCTACCGCTCAGACGGACCCAAAGCCTGACGCACTGACCGGAACGAACACCCTGTATTCCCCCAATCTGGAACGTGAGTTTCAATACGCCTGCGCTTTGCTCGAGGTCACCCCATGATTGGAAAATTTTTCCCTGCTCTGATCGGTACGCTCTGCCTCGTTACTTCCGGTCTTTCTTTTGCCCAAAGTCCGCCGGTCGAGCCGGTCGTTTCAATCGCTTTTGTCGGCGACATCCTGCTCGACGAATTGCCCGGCAAACTGATCAAGAGAGGAATCGACCCGTTCAAACCGTTTGCTGCGCTTCTCGACGCGGCCGACATCCGGGTCGGCAATCTGGAATGCGTTGTGGCCACGCGCGGATCAGCCGAGCCAGACAAACCCTATACGTTCCGCGCTCACCCGCGCACCCTGAAAGTGCTCAAACGCCACTTCGACGCAGTATCTCTGGCGAACAATCATTCCGGCGACTTCGGGCCCATCGCTTTCAGCGAAATGCTCAGCCTCCTTGAGCGTAACGACATCGCCTACTTCGGCGGCGGTGAGAACCTTGCACAAGCACATGCGCCACTCCTGATCGAGCGCAAGGGATTGCGCATTGCCTTGCTCGGTTACAACGAATTTTTTCCGCGCAGCTTCGAAGCCGATCATGACAAACCCGGCATTGCCTGGAGCGAGGATGAGCAGGTACGGTTCGACATTGCCAATGCCCGCAGCCAGTATCATGCCGATATCGTCATCCCCGTGATGCACTGGGGCTGGGAGCACGAACCCAGCGCCAGCCAGCGGCAAAGTGATCTGGCACGACTGATGATCGAAGCCGGCGCTGATGCCGTCGTTGGCGGGCACCCGCACGTCACGCAGAACATCGAGCACTACCGGGGCAAGCCGATCATCTACAGCCTCGGCAATTTTCTCTTCGACGGATTCACCGCTAAAGACAACAACACCGGCTGGTTATTACGCCTCGAACTCGATCATCAAGGCGTGCGCCGCTGGCGAACCTTCGTCGCACACATTGACGGAAAGGGTGTTCCGCATCCCGGACCGCACGATGAAGGCGTCTGCTGGGAAAGAGGGCAACAGGGCACGAC
>CAJAHZ010000259.1 GCA_903939665.1 uncultured Pseudomonadota bacterium
CAGAAAAAGAGCGTATCAACCTCGCGAGCTTGGTGGAGGATATTCTGGTAATTCCGTTTGATGCTGCTGCCGGCGTGGCCTATGGTCCGATTCGCATGGCAACCCGCGACGGCACCAAGAAAGATGCCCTCGATAAATTAATTGCTGCACATGCGGTATCGCTTCATCTGACCATAGTGACCAACAACGAAAAAGACTTTGCCAGATACCCATGTCTGACCATTGAGAACTGGATCGAATCACCGAACCACTGACCAGTTCGATAGATAGGCTTATACGATTGCCATCAGGCAGAGTCCGGCCATGAAGAGGCGTTCCCTTGCCTAAATCAGAGCCAATTTGAACGGCCGCTCCCCTGCGCTAAGCGGTCTCAATCGCCTCCCAATCGGCATGACCGCACCGATTTTTCAGAAATCAGTACGCAGCGGCGGCCACTGCCTGGCAGTATGCACCAAGGCCAATATCCACACCGTTTCGTTTGCGATCTCATACACCAAACGATAGTTTTCATGAGGGATCAGCTCGCGAGTGCCAGAGACTTTCCCGGCACGGCCTTGCTTGGGGTACTCGGTCAGTCTGGCTGCCGCCTCACTGAAAAGCCTATCCATCCGGGCGGCGGCGCGTGGATTGTCAGCCGCGATGTAGTCCCACACATCAGCACGATCCTGCTGCGCCTCGGGCGTCCAAAGAACCCTCACGCCTGAGCCGCCACACGGGAGCGCCGTGTGGCAAATTCAGCTTCGACATCATCATTTGATCGCCCCTGGCCGGTGCGCATCGACACACGACCGGCCTCGACCTTGCCGCGCAGAAATTCATCGTACGCCCGCGCTTCACGTTGGCGTTGAACAAACTCGCGCATCAACTCACGCAGCACCTGAGAGGCCGGCCGGTGGGAGGCCTCGGCCTCAGCCATGAACTCGGCGCGTAGTTCAGGTTCCAGCTTCATTGTAAAAACAGCTTCTTTTGACATGATCATTTGCTCCACGCAAAAACACATACAAAGTATATACCTTGTAAGCACCTGCGGCGACATTAAAAAAATCGGTCCTATTCGTCGCGCCAGCAGATGACGCGGATTTTTTTAATTGGCGGCTTTGTGTCGAGGACAGGTCGGATTGGTTGCAAATGTCATGCGTCGTCTTAGGGTCGATGGTGTGAATTCACCGAAACGGGAAACGGCCATTCCGATCAGCAACCACTCACCCAAGGCCGGCAATCTGATCATGAAAAAACAACGACAGATTGCAACATGCCCCAGCTTCCCAACTGCTCCCCCCCATATCACATGGCTGCAGCCATACAAACAGGCTGCCTGAGAACAGAACCTGGATGGAGAGCGGCGTATTCATTGGTCTTCAGGCAACAAAACGTCGTAGAACGCCAACTGGCAAGGCCTCCAGCGACGGTGCTTGCACAGCATTGCGTACGCCGCAAAAAACGGGCTCGCCGTTTCCGGAGAGTCCGCGCCTGAAGGGTGGCACTAAAAACTACATACTGCGCCGGTACTGCCCACCCACTTCGTAAAGCGCCGTAGTGATCTGCCCGAGCGAGCAGACGCGCACGGCTTCGACCAGCACGGCGAAGACGTTGCCGTTGTCGATGACCGTTTGCTGCAGGCGCTCAAGCATGGCACCGGAGGCAGCCGCATTGCGACTCTGGAAGTCGCGCAGGCGGGTGATCTGCGATTGCTTTTCTTCCTCGGTTGAGCGCGCCAGTTCGATCTCGATCTGCGCATCGCCCTTCGGGTTTCGGAAGGTGTTTACGCCAACGATTGGGAACGAGCCGTCGTGTTTCTTGTGCTCGTAATAGAGCGACTCTTCCTGGATCTTGCCGCGCTGGTAGCCGGTTTCCATGGC
>CAJAHZ010000260.1 GCA_903939665.1 uncultured Pseudomonadota bacterium
GCTGTCGGTGGCTATCAAGCGTGCCCGCTTCCTGGCGCTGCTGCCGTACACCGATAACCACCTGTAAGCGAGGAAAAGGCGATGCAAATTATTCTGATGGAGAAGGTCGTCAACCTCGGCAATCTCGGCGATCTGGTCAATGTCAAACCGGGCTATGCGCGTAACTTTCTGATCCCGAATGGCAAGGCCAAGCGTGCAACGCTGGCGGCCAAGGCGGAATTCGAAGTGAAGCGTGCTGAGCTCGAAAAAGCAGCTGCCGAGAAACTCGTAGCGGCGCAGGCGTTTGCCGAGAAGCTGAATGGCGTTGTCGTCAAGATCGTCCGCAAGGCCGGTGTTGATGGTCGCCTTTTTGGTTCGGTTGTTAACTTTGACGTGGCCGATGCTCTGAAGGCTCTGGGCTTTGACGTTGAGAAGTCCTCGGTACGCATGCCACTGGGCCCGCTCAAGACGGTGGGTGAAAACTCGCTGGAAGTCGCGGTACATACCGACGTGTTGGCGACGATCACGGTTTCCGTGGTTGCCGAGTAACACGTGCTCGAAAAATCGTAAAACAACGCGGTTTTTTGACGCCACGAAAAAAGCCTTGCATCAGTGCAAGGCTTTTTTCATTTTAGAGCACCGTGATGTTCGCGGCTCAGGGTAAACTCGATCCTTGGTTTGTCTTGCTTCTGAATAGCTTCCCGCACCGGATTTTCTATGGCCAAGTCGTTCAATTCTTTTAACGCCCAGAATTCGCAGAATTCCTACAACCAGCGCGGGCGGCGAGACCAGAATTCCTCTGTTGATTCGGAAGTAGCGCTGCTGCGTGTGCCGCCGCACTCGATCGAGGCCGAGCAGTCGGTGCTCGGTGGTTTGCTGCTCGACAACGCGGCCTTCGATAAAATCGCCGATCTGGTGTCGGAGAGCGATTTTTACCGCGACGAGCACCGCCGCATCTATCGCCAGATTCGCAAGTTGCTCGAACGCGGCAAGCCGGTCGATGTGGTTACTGTGGCGGAGAGTATCGATACTGCTGGCGAGAGTGGCGATACGGGTGGGCTGGCTTATCTTGGTGAGCTTGCGGCCAATACACCGGGGGCCGCGAATATCCGGCGCTATGCCGAAATTGTTCGCGAGCGGGCGATCCTCCGGCAACTGGTTACGGCGGGCGACGAGATCGCCGGCAGCGCACTCAATCCGCTCGGGCGCGATCCGAAACAACTGCTCGACGAGGCCGAGGCCAGGGTGTTTGCCATTGCCGAGGGCGGCTTTCGCAGCGAGACCGGATTTCAGCACATCAATCCACTCCTGACGCAGGTCGTTGAGCGCATTCAGGAGTTGCACGACCGCGACAACCCGTCGGATATCACGGGCATACCGACGGGTTATCACGATCTGGATTCCAAAACATCGGGTCTGCAGCCGGGCGATCTGTTGATCGTCGCCGGTCGTCCGTCGATGGGTAAAACGTCTTTCGCGCTGAACATGGCGGAACACGTGGCGATTGAAGTCGGTTTGCCGGTTGCTGTGTTTTCGATGGAAATGGGCGGCGCGCAGCTTGCCATGCGTATGCTGTCTTCGGTCGGCAAGCTCGATGCACACCGCGTGCGCACAGGGCGTCTGAACGACGATGAATGGTCGCGCCTGTCTTTTGCACTGGGCAAGATGCACGAAGCGCCGATCTACATCGACGAGACGCCGGCGCTCAATCCAATCGACCTGCGCGCACGTGCACGGCGTCTGCACCGCCAGTGCGGCAAACTCGGGCTGATCGTCATCGACTACCTGCAACTGATGTCGTCGGCCAATGGCAGTGGCGAGAACCGGGCCACCGAAATTTCGGAGATCTCGCGTTCGCTGAAAAGTCTGGCCAAGGAGCTTCAGGTGCCCGTGATGGCTCTCTCGCAGCTTAACCGGGCGCTTGAGCAGCGACCGAACAAACGCCCGGTCATGTCCGACCTGCGCGAATCCGGCGCCATCGAGCAGGATGCCGACGTGATCATGTTTATCTATCGCGACGAGGTCTATAACCAGGACACGCCCGATAAGGGAGTTGCCGAGATTATCATCGGCAAGCAGCGTAACGGCCCGATCGGCACGGTGCGTCTGACCTTCATCGGTGAATATACGCGTTTCGAAAACTTTGCCAATCCTGGTTCTTACTAGGCGAAATTGCCACGAAATGGAATTTCCGGTTTTAACTTTCGACGCGGCTGGCGCTGACGCTGTAGCTGAATCGCTCGGTATCGAGGCTGTCGAAACGCCCGTTTTCTGATTCGGCCTGAGGGAATGCGAGGAAGGGTAAGCGTTTACCGGTCGCGCCGCGCAGATCGACATCCTGCGCCGCATTGAAGCCGATCCAGTTCATTTCCCAAAAACCGAACAGCAGCTTTTTAAGCACGACGAGTTTGGAGTCGGCGCCGGTCAGGTTTTCATCGAGAATGGATTTGCCGACGTCGGACGGGTCGACCGGAATCCACCCGTAACCCGGTGCGTAGAATTCGGCGCGACAGTGCTGCGCCTGCCCCAGTTTTCCGGTCGCCCCCAAACCGCCGAACAGCCGCGAGTAGTCGACGCGTAGACCGAATACCGGGCGCGCCGGTATGCCCATCGAACGGCACAGGCCGACAAAGAGCAGGGCGATGTCGGCGCTCTTGCCGCCGAGGCGACCGCTTTCGAGCATCGTCATGATGTCCCCGCTGCCGCATCCAGGCAACTTGGGATCGTGTTTGGTGTTTTCGACCACCCAGTCATAAATCGCCTTGCCTTGCGCCACAGGGTCCTTGATGCGACCGATGGCACGTTCAGCGGTGCGTCGGACGAGGCCGTCGGTGGGCATTTGCTCTGTCGGGTGCAGGCAGCGGCGCAGCACCTCGTTTCGCTCGACAGCGGCGCCACGGCGGGTGATGTCGAAGTGCCTGTCCTGCGTTGCAACCTGGCTGACAATCTGCAACTGCGGTGTGGCAGTGCCGTCTTTCCAATCAGCGTAGAAAACTTCCATCTCGGCCACCGGGTCGCGGTAGATGCCGGCGCTCTCGAAATTTCCCTGCCAGTGATGACCGAGCGAGCGTTGCCATGGCGTATCTTTGTACTGCGCCAAAGGCAGCCAGACCCGGGTCTTGCCGCTGATTTTGTTGAGCGCGATTGACGAGCGGATATCGTAGGTGCGCCACGCTGCAGGAGGTTCGTCGGAAAAGCTGATGACACTGCGCGGCTCGCTTTGTGCCGCCGTCCCTGAGTTGGCCGAATCTGCCGGCTTGTTCGCCGGTTTGGGCAAGGATTTTTTCGCTGCGGCTTTTTTGGCGGCAAGCGCCGGTGACGATGCGAGCAGAGAGAGGGCTGCCGAGGCAGCAAGGAAGTCGCGTCGTTTCAATCGACCCTCCGGAATGCGTAGGATCCGTTTGGCATGGCTGGTGCGGCACGGATCGGTTGGCAGAAACGGCCGGGCCGTGTCCAAAGACACGGCCCGGTAAGTGGAGCGATTATAACACTTCGGCCGCGTGGTCCGCGAGACGGGAGCGCTCGCCGCGTTGCAGCGTGATGTGGCCGGAATGTTCCCATCCCTTGAAACGATCGACAACGTAGGTCAGGCCCGAACTGCCCTCGGTCAGGTAGGGCGTGTCGATTTGCGCAATGTTGCCCATGCAGATGACCTTGGTGCCGGGGCCGGCGCGGGTGATCAGTGTTTTCATCTGCTTCGGCGTCAGGTTTTGCGCTTCGTCGATGATCAGGAACTTGTTGAGGAAGGTGCGGCCGCGCATGAAGTTGAGCGACTTGATCTTGATCCGGCTGCGGATCAGGTCGCGCGTGGCGGCTCGTCCCCAGTCACCGGCTTCTTCGTCGGTCTTGTTGAGGACGTCGAGGTTATCGTCAAGGGCGCCCATCCACGGCGTCATTTTCTCTTCCTCGGTGCCCGGCAGAAAGCCGATGTCTTCGCCGACCGGCACGGTCACGCGGGTCATGATGATCTCGGAGTAGAGCTTGGTTTCGAGCACCTGAGTCAGCCCGGCGGCCAGCGTGAGCAAGGTTTTTCCGGTGCCTGCCTGGCCGAGCAGGGTGATGAAATCGATGTCCGGATTCATCAGCAGATTGAGCGCGAAGTTCTGCTCGCGGTTGCGCGCAGTTATCCCCCAGATGTTGTTTTTCGGGTGCGTAAAATCGGTCAGCGTTTCGAACTGCGCGGTCTTTCCGGATACCTCGCGGACGATGGCGTAGAGCGGTTGCTCGCCTTCCTGGTAGAGAAATTCGTTGACCAGCATTTGCGTGCACAGCGGTCCACTCAGGCGATACAGCGTGTGGCTGTCTCGCTTCCATGACTCCATGCCCTTGCCGTGTTTGTCCCAAAAATCGCTCGGCAGTTCGCGCATGCCGGTGTACAGCAGGTCGGTGTCCTCGAGCACCTTGTCGTTGAAATAGTCCTGCGCTTCCAGGCCGAGTGCGCGGGCCTTGATGCGCATGTTGATGTCTTTCGACACCAGGATGACCGGTCGATCGGGGTAGTGACGCTGCAGGTGGATGACGACGGCGAGAATCTGGTTGTCGGCCTTGGCCGTGGGCAGCCCGGCGGGCAGATCGTTGGAGATGGCTTCGGTTTGCAGGAAAAGATGGCCACTGGCCAGTTTGCGCGACGGGCCATAGAGCGCGATGCCGTTTTCGATGCCGTCAGTCAGGCTGGTGACGATGTCGTCGAGCGTGCGGGTGATCTGGCGGGCATTGCGGGCGATTTCCGACATGCCCTTTTTGTTGTTGTCGAGCTCTTCCAGCGTCATGATCGGCAGGAAGACGTCGTGCTCCTCGAAGCGATAGACGCTTGTCGGGTCGTGCATCAGTACGTTGGTGTCGAGGACGAAGAGCTTGGTTTGTTCGGCTTTGGGTTTCGCTTTGGCGCTGGCTGCGGATTTGCGGGCCATGGTCGTGGGTTCTCCGGTTGGCGAATCTTGGTCAATCGTGGTCAATGCGGTTGATCAGAGCGTCCTGACGAAATCGAGCACTTCCTGTGCGTGGCCCGGTACCTTTACACCGCGCCATTCGCGTTGCAACACACCCTTGCCGTCGATGACAAAAGTGCTGCGTTCAATTCCCCGAACCTGTTTTCCGTACATTGATTTCATTTTGATGACCGAGAATTGCGAACACAGCAATTCGTCTGCATCGGAAAGCAGGTCGAAGGGCAAATCCTGTTTGGCTTTGAAGTTCTCGTGTGACTTGATGCTATCGCGTGAAACACCGACGACGATGCCGCCCGACTTTTCGAACTCAGGGTGGAGGTCGCGGAACTGCTGCGCCTCGGTGGTGCAGCCTGGCGTGCTGTCCTTGGGGTAGAAGTAGATCACCAGCGGCTGGCCCTGGCACTGGGCCAGCGAGAAGTTTTTTCCACCGGTAGCCGGCAGGCTGAAATCGGCAACGGTCTGCTTGATCATAAATCTCTTTCGCAAAGCTACGGCTCGATTGTTGTTAGAAAACCAGTCTTCGGTCAAGTCGCTTGTTATTGGAGCCTCGGGGGCTATACTGACATGTACGGGATACAGGTGTGCCATGAATATTTCTGCGCTCTCATCAGCAGCACGTGCGTCGTCGGCCAGATCGGTTGATACCAATCCGGTCACGACGGCTTTGCGTCGTCCCGTTGAGGCCTTGTCTCAGGAAGCGCAGAGTACGCGGATCCGTCTTTCAGCTTACGGTCAGGTGAAGTCGGCGGTGGCCGAGGTGCAAAACGCCGCCAAGGCGCTGCAAGACAGCAAACAGGTGCAGACAGCCGACGCTGCGAAAAAAACCGCCGAGGCTTTTGTCAAAGCCTACAACGCCGAAAACCGGACGACAGCGAGCCTGACGCGGCGAGAAGGTGGTCATAATTCTGCAGGCACTTTGGCGGATGATCCGCGTGCCCGCTCGGCATCCAACGAATTGCAGCGCACCGTAAGCAAAACCGAATCGGAGTTCAGGCAGGCTGGCATTACGCGGCAGACTGATGGTTCTCTGACGATGGATACGAAGGCGTTTGAGGCAGCCTATGCCAAGGATTCAGGCTCGGTAAGGCAGGCTCTTGGTACGGTGGGAAGCCGGGTTGAGGTAGTGGCTTCACGCCAGATCAGCGCATCGGGGTCGGTCGGCAGTGCGGTCAATAATCTGAGCAGCAAGGTTGTGAATCTGGAAGACCGGCAGGCTGACGCGCAGGCCCGCCTTGACCAGTCTCAACAGATTGTCCAGGAGCAAACCGACCGTTTCAAAACCGGGCCATTCGCGACCGGCGTTTCTGCCTATAAGGGTGTTTTCTCGATTTAAAACTGCTGTCCGGGCTTGCCGGCCATCGTTGCGTTTATTCGCGCCTGTTTTGCGTCTCGTCCGCGAACTGACCGCCCGCTTCTGGTAGGATTCGCGCTGGTTCCGGCGATTTCTGCATGACTCCCTCTCTTTCCGAAGTGTTTTCTCCCGATGGTCCGCTTGCTGCCGGCATTCCCGGCTATCGCATGCGTGCGCAACAGCTCGAAATGGCCGAGCGGATCGCGGCGGCGCTGGCCGCAAATCGTGTGCTGGTTGCCGAAGCGGGAACCGGCACCGGCAAGACGTTTGCCTATCTGGTTCCCGCCTTGCTCTCGGGCGGCAAAGTGATCGTTTCAACGGGGACCAAGAACCTGCAGGACCAGCTTTTTTCACGCGATATTCCGACCGTTCGCCGGGTGCTCAACTCGCCGGTCAAGGCGGCGCTTCTCAAGGGGCGCGCCAACTATCTGTGTCACTACCACCTTGAGCGCTCGCTGGCCGACGGTCGCTTTTTGACGCGCGAGGATTCGGCCGATGTAGTGCGCATTTCGCGCTTCGCCAAGGAAACGCGAACCGGTGACAAGGCCGAATGCGCAGGCGTTGCCGAGAGCTCCCCGGTCTGGGGCATGGTGACGTCGACGCGTGAAAATTGCCTCGGGCAGGAGTGCCCGTCGCACAAGGAGTGTTTTGTTCTGGCGGCGCGCCGTGAGGCGCTGGCGGCCGATCTGGTGGTGGTCAATCACCATCTGTTTTTTGCCGATGTGATGCTGCGTGACGAAGGGACGGCCGAGTTGCTGCCGGCCTGCAACGCGGTGATTTTCGACGAGGCGCACCAGTTGCCGGAAACGGCCAGCCTGTTTTTCGGCGATAACGTGTCGACTGCACAAATTCTTGACCTGGTGCGTGACGCACGCGTCGAAGGGCTGGCCTCGGCGCGTGACTGTCTCGATCTGCCAAAGCTCTGTGGCGTACTGGAAAAAGCCGCCAAGGATTTGCGTCTGACCTTGCCAGTCGAGCCGGCGCGCTTTGCTCTGCCGCAGCTTGAAGCCCGCATGGGTTTCGATAACGGCGTCGTCGGGCTGGTCCGCGAGTTGGAACTGTTCGCCGCACTGCTTGAAACACAGGCGCAACGCGCCGAAGGGCTGGAGAACTGCTGGCGCCGTTCGGTCGAGTTGCTCGCCCAGTTGCGCCGCTGGCAGAGCGGAGCGGATGCCGACTATGTGCGTTGGGGCGAAACCTATACGCACGCGCTGCAGCTCAACGCAACGCCGCTGGTCATCGCCAGCATTATGCAGAAGCAGATGAGCGGCCATCCGCGTGCCTGGATATTTACCTCGGCGACGCTTGCCGTGCAGAAGGATTTTGGTCACTACTGCGCCGAAATGGGGCTGGGCGAAGCCGATTCGGCGTGCTGGGACAGCCCGTTTGATTACGAGAAGCAGGCGCTCCTTTATGCGCCGCAGAACCTTCCGGAACCGAACAGTTACGAGTTCACCGAGGCCGTCGTCAAGGCCGCGTTTCCGGTGCTGAAGGCCAGTGCCGGGCGCGCATTTTTCCTGTGCACTTCCTTGCGCGCGATGCGCCGAACGCATGAGTTGCTGGGCGAATATCTTGAACGTGCGGGACTGGATTTTCCGCTGCTCCTGCAGGGCGAGGGCAGCAAGAATGAATTGCTCGAACGCTTCCGCCGGCTCGGTAATGCCATTCTGGTCGCTAGCCAGAGTTTCTGGGAGGGCGTTGACGTGCGCGGTGACGCGCTGTCGCTGGTTGTCATCGACAAGCTGCCGTTCGCGCCGCCCGACGACCCGGTGCTTTCGGCACGCATTGATCGCATGAAAAACGAAGGGCGCAACGCCTTTATGGAGTACCAGTTGCCGCGTGCGGTGATCAACGTCAAGCAGGGCGCCGGTCGCCTGATTCGCGATGAAACCGATCGTGGCGTGCTGATGATCTGCGACCCGCGGCTGATTAGCAAACCTTACGGAAAACGGGTCTGGCGCAGCCTGCCGCCGATGAAGCGGACGCGTGAGCTCGACGAGGTGCTGGCCTTTTTCGAGGCAAAATCGGTAGCATAAGCGCCATGGAAAACCATTCCGTCCAGTTCCCTCCCTTGACGCTGCCGGCCGATTGCCGTGACGCGGCTGCGCTGCTTAACCGCGATTGCGCCTGCGTTTCGGTCGATCGTCAGGTGCTGCGTCAGGCGCTTGAGGAAGGCGAGGGGAGCGTGTCGCATGCCGAACTCCTGACGACCCGACCGCACCTGTTTTCCGACACCATGGTGTTTGTCAGCGAAGCGCATCTGCGGCGAATGGCGCAGACCATTGCGGCCATTGAACAGGTGATCGCTTTTCCGGCCTACCGCGAGCGCGTTCTGGCTTATGCGCCGCCGATCGCTCGCCATTCGCCGAAAGCCGCCGGTGTTTTTCTCGGCTACGATTTTCATCTGGGCGCCGACGGGCCAAAGCTCATCGAGATCAATACCAACGCCGGTGGTGGCCTGCTTAATGCCAAGCTGCTGCAGGCGCAGCGCGTCTGCTGCGCGCCGGTGGCGACGATGATGCCAGACAAAATCAGCGTCGATAACTTGGGCAAGGCATTTGTCGCCATGTTCCGCGAGGAGTGGCGACTGGCACGGGGCGACTCCGCGCAGCACTCGCTTTTGCGCATTGCGATAGTCGATACGACGCCGACCGGGCA
>CAJAHZ010000261.1 GCA_903939665.1 uncultured Pseudomonadota bacterium
GCGCGCGCTTTGCTTGCGCTCGGTAATGTCGGTATAGGTGGAAATAAAGCTGCCGCCTGGCAAAGGCTTGCCGACGATCTCGAGAACGGAACCGTCCGGTCGTTCCCGCTCAAACTGGTGCGGCTTCAGCAGCCGCGCCTGGGCAACCCGCATCTCAACCAGTTCCTCGATATCGCCCGGGCCATATTCACCGCGCTCGGCGTTATGCCTGGCAAATGCGGAAAAAGGGGTTCCGGCAACAGCCAGGGATTCCGGAAAATCAAGCAAGTCGAGAAACCGCTGGTTGCAAACCAGCAGATTGAGATCGGCATCGAACATGGAAAGACCCTGACTGATATTGCCGACTGCGTCGCGCAATACGGTCAGTGCTTTCTTTGCATCGTCTTGACGCGCCACTTGCTCACTGGAAACGCCCTTGTCCATAAAGACATCCCTTTCTGGAAGCCGCTAGAGAAACGCAACCTCATTCTGACCTAGCCGATGAATCCGATCACAGCCAGAGTATGCCAGAAGCGTGAGCAAATACAGCGGTTATAAAGAAGCGTTATTTGTCATAGCGGCGCGAGCGGCAGGCTCAGGGAAAACACTGCGCCGCCCTGCGACCGGTTTTCGGCTACCAGATGGCCGCCGTGCCGCTCGACAATGCCGTAGCTGATGGAAAGACCAAGTCCAGTGCCCTGACCGACCGGCTTGGTGGTGAAAAACGGGTCGAACAACCGCGCCAGATTGACTGGAGAGATGCCCGGCCCGTTATCCGAAAAGCGCACGACAACCATCCCGGCCTGCTGCTCCACGCTGATATCCAGTGCCGGCGCCGCGCTACCCTGCGTTGCATCGACGGCGTTCTGCACGATGTTCATCACCACCTGCTGCATCTGCCCGGAAGAGCCGATCACCGGCAGGTCTGCCGGCAGATCGGCGCTGACGCAAAAACCCGGCATGCCGGAGCGCGTAACCCAACGCACCGCGCGATCGATCACCTCGGCCAGATTGAAGGGCTCGTCGGCATTGCGATCGATTGCCGAGAAGCGCTTAAGGCCGTCGACGATATCACGGGTGCGCTCAGCGCCTTCGATCATGCCGTCGAGCAGCGGCGTCATGTCCTGCATGATGCGATCGATGCGCAGTTCGCGGCGCAGGCTTTCAAGCGCGGGGGTATGCGCACCTTCGTTCGAATGGACTGTTTCGAGGTAGGTCTGCAGCCGCCCGGCGTAGCGCTGCAGCGCCAGCACATTGCCGAGCACGAAACTGATCGGATTGTTCAACTCGTGCGCCACGCCAGCAACCAGACGACCGAGCGAGGCCATTTTTTCGGAATGCAGGAGCTGCTGTTGCGTGCGCTTGAGATCGTCATGCGCCTGGCGCAGGGCATGATAGGCGCGGCGCAACTCACCGACCGGCCGACCGGTAACGACCATGCCAACCAGCTTGCCGGTCCCCGATAGGCGCGGCGTGCAGTTAAGCGAGACCGGCAAGGCACTGCCGTCCATGCCGGCAATCAACAATTCGCAATCCTGAATGGCTTCGCGCTGGTTGGCCGAAAAAAACGCCCGCGCATGCTGGCGCGATGCCTCGTCGGCAAACAGGTCGAAGATCGGCTGCCCGCGCAGGCTGGCTTCATCCTTGCCGATGAAGCGGCGCAATGAATCGTTAACCTCTTCAATCGAGCCGTGCCGATCGCAAACGCTGAGAATGTCGGACATCGACGCCAGCACGCTTTCAATGAACTGGTGCGACGCTTCCAGTGCGGCGTTCTTTTCCTCACGCGCGACCTCGTATTGCAGCAGGTCGTTATACACCTCGTCCATCTTGTGGATCACGTCGATCCACACCGCTTCATTAACGCCGTCAAAAACGGCA
>CAJAHZ010000262.1 GCA_903939665.1 uncultured Pseudomonadota bacterium
AGAGGCTTTCGTGACACCGAATACCTCAAACTCAAGATTTACCAGCTCAATACCCCGGATACGCCGTCGTTCCTCTATGCCAATGTCCCAGCGCATGATTCAGCAACCCAGATGTCCACCGTATGAAAACGACGAAGAGCCGGAAAAAAGCTATGGTCGGGCCTTGATCGATGACGACACGCCAACCCCGCCGCACGCATTTTTCGACCCGGTTCGCTGCGCAAAAATTGCGGCGATCTCAATTGCCATCTGGGCAATCGCGATCACTATGCTGAGTGCAAAGTTCGGCTGGGATGGCTTGCTGACACAAATGGGCTGGTTCTTCACCAAGGCGGCGCTACTGACCTTTGGCGGTGCCTATGCCGTTCTGCCGTATGTGTTTCAGGGCGGGGTCGAACAGTATCAGTGGCTGACTGCGGGGCAGATGATTGATGGCCTGGCGCTCGGCGAAAGTACGCCGGGGCCCCTCATCATGGTGACCGCCTTTGTCGGTTTTGTCGGCGCATGGAATGGCGCTGCGTTCGGCCCGGATCAGCTTTTCCTTGCCGGTGCAGCGGGCGCACTGGTCGTCAGTTTCTTCACTTTTCTCCCTTCCTTTGCATTCATCTTTCTCGGCGCACCGTTGATCGAAACGACCCATGACAATCTGCGCCTGACGGCACCACTTACCGGGATTACGGCGGCGGTTGTGGGTGTTATTTTTAATCTTGCAACCTTCTTTGCCTGGCATGTCTATTGGCCGCAAGGCTGGAGCGGTCGCTTCGAATGGCCGGCGGCGCTGATCGGCTGTGCCGCGCTCTATGCCCTGCTGTGGCGCGAAGTGGGCGTCATCCGCGTTATTGCGGCCTGCGCAGTTGCTGGCCTGGGAGTTTTCTGGATGTTTTCGAATTGAACAAATGTTGGCAACAAATAGATCTGTCAGCGAAGTTCGTTATAATCGCAGGCTACCCGTTGTTCTTTCTGACCGGCGCTCTGGCCACCCCAGCAAGATGTTCACCCTATGCGCAATGAATCGCTGAATCCGGAAGCCGTGCCACAGTCGCTGACAGGCTTCGTGCCGACGACGACCGCAGCCGCTTCGCAGCACGCCGAAGGCACCCTGATCGACAAGTACGGTCGCCACGTCACCTACATCCGGCTGTCGATTACCGACCGCTGCGATTTCCGTTGCACCTACTGCATGGCCGAGGAAATGACTTTCCTGCCGCGCGATCAGGTACTGACGCTGGAAGAATGCCTGCGCATCGCCAGTACTTTTGTCGGCCTTGGCGTCACCAAGGTGCGCGTTACGGGGGGTGAGCCGCTGGTCCGTCACAATGCTGTCTGGCTGATGGAACAGATCGCCCGGCTTGAAGGTCTCAAGGAAGTGGTGATCACGACCAATGGCTCGCAACTCGACCGTTTTGCTCAGCCTCTTTTTGATGCGGGCGTAAAGCGCATCAATATCAGCCTCGATACGCTACGCGCCGAGCGTTTCAAAGAAATTACGCGTATCGGCGATCTTGCCAAGGTGCTGCGCGGCATTGAGGCGGCAAAGGCCGTCGGCTTCCAGCGAATCAAGCTGAACGCCGTCATGATGCGCGATCGCAACGACGACGAGTTGATCGACCTGGTCCAGTTCGCCATCGACAAGGGGATCGATATCTCCTTCATTGAAGAAATGCCCTTGGGTGAAATCGGCCACGGTCGCCAATCGACCTACTTCAGCACCGAGGAAGCGATCGAACGCCTGCAGACGCGATTCACCCTGCTGCCGTCGACCGAAAGCTCCGGCGGGCCGGCGCGCTATTGGCGGATTCCCGATACGCAGTCGCGCATCGGCTTCATTTCACCGCACAGCCACAATTTCTGCGATAGCTGCAATCGCGTGCGCATCACCGCGCGTGGCGAGTTGTACCCCTGTCTTGGCAACAACGACGCCATCAGCCTGTTGCCGCTGCTGCGTGAGCATCCTGACGACAATGCGCCGCTCAAGGAAGCCATCATGCACACCATGGGCATCAAGGCCAAAGGGCACGACTTCACTGAACAAATGAACTCGCCGCAGGTTGTCCGCTTCATGTCGATGACAGGCGGGTAGCCCCTTCGTTTCACCTCACCCCGCTACCGGACACCCGATGAGTCTCTCTGCCAAAATCAGCTGCGAAAACGATTACGACCCGAACGCACTTTCAGTCGACCGTGCCCGCGCACTCATTCTTGCCCAGTTGTCGCCAATTCAGGCCAGCGAACGCGTTGCCCTGCGCAGCGCGCTCGGTCGCGTGCTGGCAAATGATGTCCTTGCACCCTGCAACGTGCCAGCGCACGACAACTCGGCAATGGATGGTTTTGCGCTGCGTTTTTCCGACCTGAGCACCGCCGGCCCAACCCGGCTCCAGCTTGTCGGGACGGCACTTGCCGGACAGATGTTTGCCGGTACGGTCGGCAGTGGCGAATGCGTGCGCATCATGACTGGCGCATTACCACCACCCGGCACCGACACCGTGGTGATCCAGGAAGTGGCGCAGAGCGACGGCGATTTCGTTCTCATCCCGCCAGGGCAGCGTCCCGGGCAGAATATCCGCCGCGCGGGAGAAGATCTGAAACTGGGTACTGCGGCACTGACTGCCGGCAAACTGGTGCGACCGGCTGAATTGGGGCTGATGGCCTCGCTCGGTTTCGCCGAGGTCAGCGTCAAGCGTCGGCTGCGCGTCGCCTTCTTCTCGACCGGCGACGAACTCTGCTCAATCGGCTCACCGCTCGCCGAGGGCGAGGTTTATGACAGCAACCGCTACACGCTATACGGCATGCTCACCCGCCTCGGCTGCGACGTGCTCGACCTCGGGGTCATCCGCGATGATCCGGCACTGATCAAGACTGCTTTCCGTGAAGCAGCGGCCAGCGCTGATGTGGTCATTACAAGCGGCGGCGTATCGGTTGGTGAAGCTGATTTCGTAAAGCAGTTGATGGAACAAATGGGCGAAGTGCTGTTCTGGAAAATCGCCATGAAGCCGGGGCGGCCAATGGCTTTCGGTCGCATTGGCGAAGGCGAAAATGGCGCATGGCTGTTCGGCCTGCCGGGCAATCCGGTCGCGGTGATGGCCACCTTTTACCAGTTCGTTCGCGATGCGCTCTACAAGCTGATGGGGGCAGACCCGATCCCCGCCGTTCCCTTACTGACAGTCACCTGCGCCAGCGCATTGAAAAAATTCGCCGGTCGCACAGAATTCCAGCGCGGCGTTCTTGCCCTGCAAGATGGGCAATGGCAAGTGCATGCCACCGGCGCGCAGGGTTCCGGAATCCTGCGCTCGATGTCAGACGCCAACTGCCTGATCGTTCTTGAGCAGGACAGAGGCAACATTGCCGCAGGCGAGACCGTACAAGTTCAGTTGTTCGACGGGCTGGTCTGAATCCGGCGCGTTCACCCA
>CAJAHZ010000263.1 GCA_903939665.1 uncultured Pseudomonadota bacterium
CAGATCCACCGGGCGTCCGAACAGAGCCGCCAGTTCGTCACGCATGCGTTGCAAGGCCACCAGACCGATGCGTGCGCCGGGCGCGAGATCGATCAGTACATCAACATCGCTGTCAGGGCCGAAGTCGTCGCGCACTGCCGAGCCAAACACAGACAACTCCCGCACTGCATGGGTGCGGCAGAAATCGCGAAGGGCGGCCTGCGGAATGGCGAGTTGCGGATTCATGGTTCAGTTTTCGATGACGTAACCAGACTTTATCATCATTGTACTGCTCCGGATGTGTTGACAAGGATTGGGTGCGTTGTAGCAATCAAGATCAGCGCAGCGTGCAGGTCATTCGTGCCGATTGTTGATTCGGCCAACTGGCGTATCCGCCCAACTGCGTATTATCCGCGACCGAGAATTTCCAGATCAGCACCAGCTTACCCCTGTCAGGTCAGTGCTGCCCTCGGCGTTGCCGGCCCGATCAATTTCCCACTGAGGCACATGTTGCGTGCCCCGGATTGTAATAGCGCTCTTTGGCCTGTTTTGGACGAAAAAAAGGCCATAAACCGCTCAGTTTCTGAGTTTGCTGGCCTTCTTTGGCTTGCTTTGGATGCTTTCTTGGTCCCCTCGACAGGAATCGAACCTGTATCCCACGCTTAGGAGGCATGTGCACTATCCATTGTGCTACGAGGGGCTGGGCGCGTATTGTAGCCGCTGACCTGTCAGACCGCCAATCCGGTGTCAATTTTGTTTCAGGGTTTTTCCATGCCGTCTCAACCTTTGCCGCGCGTTGTCGTCGTCCTCGGGCTGGTCAGTTTCTGCAATGACCTGGCTTCCGAAATGGTGACGCCGTTGATCCCGATCCTGCTTGCCGCCGTGCTTGGCGCGGGCCCGGTGGCGCTTGGCATGATCGAAGGGGGCGCCGAAGCGATCGCCGCGTGGTTCAAGTTGTGGTCCGGTCGGCGCTCTGATCTTTGGGGCGGGCGGCGCAAGCCCTTCGTTCTTGGCGGCTATCTGCTGTCCAATCTGGTGCGCCCGCTGATGGGGCTGGTAACGAGCTGGGGAATGGTTGCCGGGCTGCGCGGCATGGATCGCGTCGGCAAGGGCTTGCGCGCCGCGCCGCGCGATGCGCTGATCGGCGATGCGACGGCGGTGTCGATGCGCGGACGCGCTTACGGATTGCTCCGGGCGCTCGACAACGGCGGCGCGATGGGCGGCGCGCTGCTTGCGGCGGCTTGTCTGGCGTGGACGCCGCTGACGTTGACGCAAATCATTTTGCTTTCGGCAGTGCCGGGGCTGGCCGGTGTTGCGCTGGTGGCCTTTGCCGTGCGCGACATGCCGCTTGCCGCGCTGGTCGAAAAGCCGCTGCCGCCGCCGATCCTGCCGCGACTTTCCTGGCGTGACGTAGCGCCGCGTTTGCGCCCCTATCTTTTGGTTCTTGGCCTATTCACTCTGGCTCGTGCCTCGGAAACCTTTATCGTGTTGCGCGGTCATGAACTAAAGATGACGGTTTCGCTGCTGCTGCTCCTGTGGGCCGCGATGAGTCTGGCCAAGGCGGTGGCCGCCTGGTGTGGCGGTCACTGGTCGGATCGTTTTGGCCACGGGCGGCTCGTTCTGCTGCATTGGGTGATGCATGGCGCGAGTTTTCTTCTGCTTGCCGGCGTGCGATCAGTCGCCATGTTGTGGGTGGCCGCGCTGGTTTACGGCCTGCTGGCCGGCCTTGGCGAAGGCGCGGAACGTGCACTGGTCGATGCGTTGAGTGACAACGGAAACGGTTCTGCCGGGAAGTCGCAGCGCGGCACCAGTTTTGGTTGGTACAACCTGGTGCTTGGCGTGGCGGCGATTCCCGCTGGTTTGCTGTTCGGCAGCTTGTGGCAGCAGTTCGACGCGGCGACGGCCTTTGCGTCCGCCGGCTTGCTGGCATGGTGCGCTGCGTGGCTGTTGTATCGCAAGGTGCTGAATGTTTGAGACGGGAGAAAATCGGATGGGTAGGCGTTCGTGGTGTTTTCTGCTAGCGGCCCTTGCCGTGGCGCTGTGCACGATCGGTGCAACGAGTGCGGCCTTGGCCGACGACGTGCCGGTCGCTGGCAGTGTGGCGCCGGCTTTTACCCTGCCTGATCAAAGCGGTCGCGAAGTCTCGCTTGACGGCTTGCGCGGCAGGTGGCTGGTGCTTTATTTCTATCCGAAGGACGATACGCCGGGCTGTACCGAGGAAGCCTGCAGCTTTCGCGACGACCTCGGGCAACTCAGCGCGCTGGGGGCGCAGATTGTCGGCATCAGTGTCGATGACACGGCCTCACATGCCGAATTCGCCAAAAAACACAGCCTGCAATTCCCGCTGCTGGCCGACCGCGATGGCGTCGTGGCGCGGCGTTACGGCGCTTTCGCCGACTGGAAAGTGTTCCGCTACGCGAAGCGTTACACCTTCCTGATCGATCCGCAGGGTAAAATTGCGAAAACCTATCTCAAGGTCGATACCTCGAAGCACTCCGCCGAGATCATCGCCGACCTCAAGCAATTAACCCTACCCTCCGGAAAATGACAGCTCTTCATGGCGCACCTGGTTCTCTCTAACGCATCACTCGCTTTCGGCCATGTGCCGCTCCTCGATCACGCAGACTTCCAACTCGACCCCGGCGAACGCGTCGCGCTGATCGGTCGCAATGGCACCGGCAAATCCTCACTGCTGCGCGCACTGGCCGGACAGGGGCCGCTCGATGACGGCGGCGTGTGGCGCCAGCCCGGCATTCGCATGGGCTACGTTCCGCAGGAGCCGCCGTTCGATGCCGAACAGAGTGTCTTTGAAGCGGTGGTTTCCGGCATGGGCGAGCTTTCTGCGCTGCTCGCCGAATATCATGCGGTGTCGCATGCGCTCGGCGAGCCCGACGCCGACCACGATGCGCTGCTTGAACGCATGCACGATTTGCAGACCGAGCTGGAGTCACGCGATGCCTGGTCCTTCGAGGCGCAAGCCGAGAAGGTCATCCAGCGTTTTTCGCTCGACCCCGATGCGCGGGTCGGCAGCCTTTCCGGCGGGCAGAAAAAACGCCTCGCACTGGCGCAGGCGCTGGCTATCTCTCCCGATCTGCTGCTGCTCGATGAACCGACCAACCACCTCGATATCGCCGCCATCGAATGGCTCGAAGAAATGCTGATTTCCTCGGGCGTGACGCTGCTCTTCATTACCCACGATCGGCGTTTTCTTGATCGCGTGGCGACGCGTATTGTCGAACTCGATCGCGGTAAACTGATGTCGTGTCCGGGTAGTTTCAGCGAATACCTGGTGCGCAAGGAGGCCATGCTGCATGACGAGGCGATTGCCAACGCCAAGTTCGACAAGGTTCTCGCGCAGGAAGAGGTGTGGATCCGGCAGGGCGTCAAGGCGCGGCGCACGCGCAACGAAGGCCGCGTGTTGCGCCTTGAGCAGTTGCGCCGTGACCGTGCGGCACGCCGCGAGCGGCAGGGCAGGGTCGAACTGGCGCTCGATGCCGGCGACAAGAGCGGCAAGCTGGTCGCCGAGCTTGAGCATGTGACCAAGCGCTTTGGCGATAAAACAATCGTGCGCGATTTCTCTTGCCGCCTGCAGCGCGGCGACAAGATCGGGCTGATCGGCCCGAACGGTGCCGGCAAGACGACGCTGCTTCGCCTCATCCTCGGCGAACTGGCCGCTGACGAAGGCGTGGTGCGCCTCGGCACCAAGGTGGAAGTGGCCTATTTCGACCAGTTTCGTACGCAACTCGACGAGGAGGCGGCTCTGGTCGATGTCATCTCGCCGGGCTCCGATTTTGTCCAGATCGGTGATGAGCGCAAGCACGTCATCAGCTATCTCGGCGATTTTCTTTTCGCCCCGCAGCGTGCGCGTTCGCCGGTCAAGTCGCTATCCGGCGGCGAGCGCAACCGCCTGCTGCTGGCCCGCCTGTTTGCGCGCCCGGCCAACGTGCTGGTGCTCGACGAGCCGACCAACGATCTCGATATCGAAACCCTTGAGCTGCTCGAAGAGCTGCTGCAGGAATACACCGGGACGCTGTTTCTGGTCAGTCACGACCGCGCCTTTATCGACAACGTGGTGACGCAGACCATCGCCGCCGAGGGTGATGGTGTGTGGCGCGAGTACGCTGGCGGCTACCAGGACTGGGCCGACTATCAGTCTGGTCGCCGCAAGGAGGAGGCCGCGCAGGCGAGCGCCGCGAAGCGCAATGAGGCGCCGGCGAAGGCGGCGAAGGGAAAGGCCGTCGCGGCGAGCAAGCTCAATTACAAGGATGCACGCGAGCTTGAGGCCCTGCCTGAACGAATTGCAGCGCTCGAAGTCGAACAGAAGGCTTTGGTTGCGCGGCTTGCCGATCCGGCGCTGTACCAGTCGGATGCCCAGGATGCGCCGAGCCTTTCAAAGCGCCTGACGGAGATTGACGACGAACTGCTGGTCTTGCTTGAGCGTTGGGAGTCGCTGGAGGGCAGCGCCGCCGGCTGATTGCGCTGGAGCGGATTCGCTGACAAGATGACGCAAAGCGGCGGTTGGGGGCAAGAACCGCGCTGTTCTTTTCGGGGGGAGATGATGGGGGATCATTCGGTTGCAGCCGATGCGCGGGGAATCAGCCGCGAGCATCAGGTACAGATCAGGCTGATGCAGGCGCTTGCCCAGGCCGTTGCCCAGGGCGATGACATCGCCCCGCTGCTGGCCGAGCTTTCCGAGTACAGCCGCGCGCATTTTCTGTCGGAAGAGTTGCTGATGCGGCTCTACGATTACCCTGATTACGATACGCATGTTCATGACCATGAGCGGATGGTCGAGTGGATCGAAGCGCTGGAGGCCAGGAAAGAGGACTGCGCCGCCATGGCGCACGCGGTTCAGGAGCTGTCGGCCATCTTCATGCGCCACATCGCGAGTTGCGATTCAAATCTGCATGGTTTCATGTCGCGTTTGCCATCGTGATCCTGCCCGCCTTCTTCAGAAGAATCTGACTGATTTTCGGGGGCAGTTCAGTCGCAACCATGCCCGGATGCCTGGGCATTGCATTTAATGCCACATTGGAACTGTCACGCCTCAATACCGTCTTATTAGGCATTAAGCACCCACGTTGCTCGGTGCTGCCAATCAGGAGGTGTTACGTGGATGCCCTTCAACACAGCATGGCCGATCTTTTCTCGCAACTCGGGCTATCGTCCGGCCCGGACGATATTGAAAAATTCATCAGCGTCCACCGCCCCCTAGGGAATGAGGTTGCTCTCTACCGCGCGCCATTCTGGACGGGGGCACAAAGAACCTTTCTCAAGGAGGAGATCGTCGAGGATGGGGATTGGGCAGGGGTTATCGATGAGCTGAATAACTTGCTGCATTAGATTCTGTCTTTCTTGATGCTGATGCAAACCCTTTGGATCAGCTCAATGACACTCCGGTAACCGTGCAGAGAATGACATTTGCAATGACTGAAAAAAGGACAGAGCGTGATTCGCTGGGAATAATTGAGGTTCCCGCCGAAAGCTTGTGGGGGGCACAAACACAACGCTCACTGGAACATTTCCACATTTCTACCGAGCGGATGCCAGAGGAATTGGTGTACGCCCTCGCCAATATAAAGCACGTTAGTGCCATCGTAAATTGTGAACTCGGTCTGCTGTCAAGGAATAAGGCTGGCGCGATCATTGCTGCGGCCGAGGAGATACTCGCCGGTCAACATAAAAAGGAGTTTCCTCTATCCGTGTGGCAGACCGGCTCAGGTACTCAAACCAACATGAACATGAATGAAGTGCTCGCCAATCGTGCGTCCGAACTACTGGGTGGCGGGCGTGGCGAGAATCGTTTGGTGCACCCAAACGACGAGGTGAATCTGGGTCAATCCTCTAACGATGTATTCCCGACCGCCATGCACCTTGCAGCGGCTATCGGCATCAGTTGCTCGTTGCAACCCGCCTTGAGCAGATTGCGCCTGACACTGGCTAACAAAGCTGAGGCGTTCGCAGATATTGTGAAAGTCGGTCGAACCCATTTGCAGGACGCGACACCATTGACCTTAGGGCAGGAGTTTTCGGGTTACGTCGCGCAGCTTGAACACGCAGAGTTGCTCATCGGGACTACCGTGTCGTCCTTGTACCCTTTGGCTATTGGCGGGACTGCCGTCGGCACTGGTTTTAACGCACACCCCGAATTCGGTGAGCGCGTCGCTGCAAAATTGTCCAGCATCTGCAATCTTCGATTTGTGAGCGCCAACAACAAATTTGCAGCGATGGCCGCTCACGACGGCATCGTTGCAGTACATGGCACGCTTAAAATGTTGGCGGTTGCTCTGATGAAAATTGCTAACGATATTCGCTGGTTGGCTTCGGGACCACGTTCGGGCATTGGCGAGATTAATATCCCCGAAAATGAGCCGGGCAGTTCCATCATGCCGGGCAAGGTTAATCCAACGCAGTGTGAGGCGCTGACGATGATCTGTTGCCAGGTGATGGGTAACGATGTGACTATCGGGATCGGAGGAGCCTCTGGAAATTTTGAACTCAACGTTTATAAGCCATTGATCGCTAACAGTAGTTTACAGAGTATTCGTCTGTTGGCCGATGGCATGACGAGTTTTGAGAAGTATTGTATACGCGGACTGGAACCGGATCGTGAGCGCATCAATGAGCTTCTGCAGCGTTCCCTGATGTTGGTGACGGCTCTTGTGCCACATATAGGTTATGACCGAGCTGCAGAAATCGCTAAAAAAGCGCACCGGGATCGTAGTTCGTTGCGTGAAGCAGCTTTGGCTCTGCGTCATGTAACGGCCTCTGAGTTCGACTCATGGGTCAAGCCTGCGGATATGGTTTGAATCGCCCATCGCGCACCTCCCCGCTCGCCAGGATCCCTTGTTCGGACCATTTTTAGGCGGAACGGGAGGGCAGTCAGTCATGTGTCCGAGCGTAATGTGCTCTAAGATCGCTATCTCTGCCGGATTGCATCGCCCGGATTCCGCCAGCCATTCACCCGCAACCAAAAGCATCCATCGCCATGAATTATTTACGCACTTCTACTGCGCTGTTGTCTGCGCTGCTCGCGCTGAGCACGTTTGCCGGTCCAGCCGAAGCAAAGCCTGCCGAAAAGACGGTTAACCTGCCGCGGCCCGACGCGCAAGCGGCCGGGTTTTCGTCTTACGTGTTGCCGAATGGCTTCAAAATTATCCTCGCGGCGTATCCGTCTGCAGCCAACGCGCGCATCGAGCTTGTTGTCAAAACCGGGAGCAAGTTGGAGGGTTACGGCGAAACAGGCATGGCTCATTTACTCGAGCACATGCTATTCAAGAGCGCCGGCAAGCGTGCCGATCTGAAGAGCGATCTGACCGCTCTTGGCGCGAAATGGAATGGAACGACGAGCGATGATCGTACCAATTACTTCGAAACCGTTGCCGCCGAACCGGCAAAGATCGATGAGGCGATCCGTATCGAGGCCGACCGTTTTATCCGGGCGAGTTTCACCAAGGAACATCTCGCCAGCGAAATGACTGTCGTGCGCAACGAGCTTGAACGCAACGATAGCGATCCCGGCAGCCTGGTGATGCGTGCCCTGCAGCGGCAGTCTTTCTTTTGGCACGGCTATTCGCGGCCGACAATCGGTGCACGAAGTGATATCGAGGATGCTCCGTTCAGCGCCTTGCAAGCTTTCCACAAGAAACACTACCGTCCCGACAACGCCGCGCTGATCGTCTCCGGTAATTTTGATCCACAGCGCGTACTGGCGCTGGCGAGCCAATTGTTTTCCGCAGCCAGAAATCCGGCGACGCCCCGGATTACCAGCTGGACACGTGAAGAAGCGCAGGCCATCACCAATCGTAGCGAACTCGTTCTGCCTGCGGGTAAGACGATGGCGGCAAGTGCATGGAAAGTGCCCGGCCTGACCGATCGGCAAACCTACGCGCTGGATCTGGCGGCAAGCGCCATTTGTGCTCAGGACTGGGGCAGCCTCAGAAAAGAGCTGGTGCTTGAGCGCAAGATTGCTGTCTCCGCATCATGCAATACGCACGTCCAGACGGATTACAGTTTGCTGGTCGGCTTCGCCACGGCCGGCAAAGAAGCAGAGGCCGAAGAATTGTCGCGGGCGTTGCACCATCATATTGAAGCGGCTGCGGCCACCGGTATCAGTCTGGAACAGCTGGAGCGCGCGCGCATGGAGGAACTCAATGCCTATGAGAGGCTGGAGAACGACCATGAGCACCTCGCGCACCTCCTGTCGGAAGCAGAAGTGGCCGGCGACTGGCGTCTTTTCTTCTGGCAGCGCGATACCGTCAAGTCGATCACGCTGGACGAAGCGAACGCGGCGCTGAAGAAATTTGCCGTCGGCGTTAATCGTAGCGACGTATTGCTGCGCCACGCGGACGGAATCGTAGCG